>NZ_JBFJMY010000090.1:0-12365 GCF_041633695.1 Hydrogenophaga sp. | reverse complement strand
CGTGGCCAGCAGCACCGGTTTGCGCTGGCGACCCGCCGGCAGCGGCCAACTGGCTTGCTGGGTCATGGCCAGACCGGGCGGGATGATTTGCAGCGCGTGCTTGCGGCAGGTGAAGGGCTGCGCACTGTGCTGTCCGGCGACGTGGAAGGCGTAGGGCGGTCCTACGTTGCAGCTGATCCGGAAATGCGGCACAGCCGCCACCGCCTGCACCGGGCCAGGCACCCGGGCGCGTGCCAGCACCAGGTGCGGGCTGCGCGAAGGCCAGACCTCGCGGTGGATGCCCGAGGCGTCGAGCCCATCGACAACGGATAACAAGGGCGTGTTCGGCATGCCGCGCATCTTATGCCGGGCGCGAGAAGGCGTCTGTCGGTGAACGACAATAGCGGCATGACACCCGCCACAGCCCAACTGTTGACCCCCAGACGTCTGATGATGGCTTCGGTGGTGGTGGCCCTGTGCACCATTGCGCTCAAGACCCTGGCCTGGGTGGTGACCGACTCGGTCGGCCTGCTGTCGGACGCGATGGAGTCGCTGGTCAACCTGGCCAGTGCGGTTTTTGGCCTGGTGATGGTGACCATCGCGGCCCGCCCGGCCGACGACGACCACCCCTATGGCCACCACAAGGCGGAGTATTTTTCATCCGGCTTTGAGGGCATTCTGATCATCGCGGCGGCGATCGGCATCGTCTGGGCCGCCGCCGGGCGCCTGCTCGATCCCCAGCCTTTGCAGCAAGTGGGCTGGGGTCTGGCGCTGTCGGTGGCCAGTTCGGTGCTCAACGGCTTGCTGGCCTGGGTGATGTTCCGTGCCGCGAAAGAACACCGCTCGATCGCCCTGGAGGCGGACGCCAAGCACCTGGTGACCGATGTCTGGACCTCGGTCGGGGTGGTGATTGGCATCACGCTGGTGCATATCTCGGGCTGGTTGTGGCTGGACCCGGTGGTGGCCATTGCCGTGGCGCTCAACATCCTCAAAGAGGGCTACCACTTGCTCTGGCGGTCGTCCCAGGGTTTGATGGACGAGGCGGTGGAGCCCGATGTGCTGGAGACGATTCACCAAACCCTGGCCGGTTTTGCGCACCGGCGCGACGAGGTGGAGATCGTGCGTTTCGACCACCTGACCACGCGCAAGGCCGGGCAGCGCCGCTTCGTGGACCTGCATATGCACATGCCCGCCAGCTGGACGCTGGGCCGGGCGGCGGCGGTGCGGGGCAGTGTGGAGCAAGCCCTGATGAGTGCGGTGCCGGGTTTGCGCGCCACCATTCAGCTGTTGCCCAGCGATGTGGAAGCGCACTTTGACGACGAGGTTGATTTGATTTGATCGCCCTGTTGCAGCGCGTGAGCCAAGCCCGGGTCGAGATCGCGGGTGAAACCGTGGGCGCCATCGGCGCGGGCTTGCTGGTGTTGTTTTGCGCCGAGCCCGACGACACCGAGCTGCTGGTCGAAAAAATGCTGGCCAAGATCCTGAAGCTGCGCATCTTTGCCGACGATCACGGCAAGATGAACCGCAGCGTGCAGGAGGTGGGCGGCGGCTTGCTGCTGGTCAGCCAGTTCACGCTCGCCGCCGACACGCGCAGCGGCAACCGCCCCGGCTTCACCGGCGCCGCACCGCCGGCTTTGGGTGAAGCGCTGTTCAACCGTTTCGTGGTGCGGGCGCGGGCCGAGCACCCCGTGGTTCAGACCGGGCGGTTTGGCGCCGAGATGCAGGTGCACCTGGTGAACGATGGGCCGATCACCATCCCGCTGCGCATGAACGCTTGAGCGCTGGCCCGGGGCCGTTTCAGGCGTAAGGGTTGGGCTGGCCGAGCCCGGCCAGGATGCGGATTTCGTGCGCTTCCATGGCTTGTGCATCGGCCTCGCTGGTTTCGTGGTCCCAGCCTTGGGCGTGCAAAGTGCCGTGCACCAGCAGGTGCAGGTAGTGCTCCGCCAGCGATTTGCCCAGCTCCCGGGCTTCTTTCGCCACCACCGGCGCGCACAGCACCAGGTCGGCCATCACCAGCGGATCGGTTGCGTAATCGAAGGTCAGCACATTGGTCGCGTAGTCCTTGCCGCGGTAGTCGCGGTTCAAGGCCTGGCCTTCTTCGGCGTCCACGATGCGCACGGTGATCTCGCCGTCGGCAGCCAGTGCGTGGCGGATCGCGCGTTGCACCCGGTGGCGAGGCAGCGCCGCGCGGTGCGGGGCCGGGTCGGCCAGTTCGGCGAACTGCAGCGACAGGGTCAATGCGGGCAGAGGCATGGCGTTTCCAGAAGGCTTAGGCGGTCTTGCGGCGCGCGCGTTTGGCGGGCGGCTGGGCGTCGTCTGACTGCGGGTGGCGCGCATCGTAGGCGTCCACAATGCGGGCCACCAGGGGGTGGCGCACCACGTCGGCGCTGCTGAGGCGGGTGATGGCGATGCCGGGCACGCGCTTCAAGACCCGCTCGGCGTCGATCAGGCCGCTGAGCTGGGTGTGCGGCAGGTCGATCTGGCTCACATCGCCGGTCACCACGGCTTTGGAGCCGAAGCCGATGCGGGTGAGGAACATCTTCATCTGCTCGCAGGTGGTGTTCTGGGCTTCGTCCAGGATCACAAAGGCGTGGTTGAGCGTGCGCCCGCGCATGAAGGCCAGGGGCGCGATCTCGATTTGTTGCCGCTCGAACGCTTTCACCACCTTGTCGTAGCCCATCAACTCGTACAGCGCGTCGTACAGCGGGCGCAGATAAGGGTCGACCTTCTGGCCCAGATCGCCTGGTAGAAAGCCGAGTTTTTCGCCGGCTTCCACCGCCGGGCGGGTGAGCACGATGCGCTGCACCGCGCTGCGCTCCAACGCGTCCACCGCGCAGGCCACCGCCAGGTAGGTCTTGCCGGTACCGGCCGGGCCAATGCCAAAGGTGATGTCGTGGCTGGCCATGTTGTCGAGGTAGCGCGTCTGGTTGGCGGTGCGCCCGCGCACTTCGCCACGCCGCGTCTGCATGCCCGGGGACTCGCCGTTCTCGGGCATGGCGGTGTCGCCGCTGAGCATGAGTTGCACGGTTTCCGCCGGAATCGGCTTTTTCGCCATCTCGTACAAAGCCTGCAAGACCTCCAGCGCCTGGTTCGCCCGGGCCTTGGGGCCGTCGATGCGGAACTGCTCGAAGCGGTGCACCACCTTCACCTGCAAGGCGGTCTCTATGGTGCGGATGTGGCTGTCCAGCGGGCCGCACAGATGGCCCATGCGCAGGTTGTCGGGTGGGGTGAAGGTGTGTCGCAGAATCATGGGATGTACAAAAGCTTGCGCTCTATTGTCACCGTTCTGTTGTGTTGGGCGGCCTGGCCGGTGCTGGCCCAGGTGCAAGAGCTTACACAGGCGCGGGTGTTTTTCGACGGCCAGCTGGGTGGAGCGGGCGTGGCGGTCTCGCTGCCGCATGCCTGGGAGGCGCAGGTGCCCCCGCAGGTGCGCCGGGTGACCTACCGCCTGGAGCTGCCGGACTTGAACGGGCCAGAGCTGTTGGGTGTGTACCTGCCGCGGGTGTGCAGCAACGCCGAGGTGTATCTGAACGGCGAACTGCTGGGCAGCGGCGGGCGCATGAGCGAGCCGGTGACCCGCAACTGCTATTTCCCCCAGCTTTTTAATCTGCCGCGCGCCTTGATCCGGCCCGAGGGCAACCAGCTGACGGTGGTGGTGGCGGGTTTTCCGGTGCAACAGGTCTCGGCGCGGCAACGGGCCCCGGGCTTGTCGGCGGTGGCGGTCGGCCCCATGCAGGTGCTGTTGCCGCGCTACGAAACCCAGCTGTTCTGGAACGTCACTGTGGCCCAGATCATTGCCAGCACCATCGGGCTGCTGGGTTTGGCCATGCTGGGCCTGGCGGTGGTGCGCCGGCAAGACAGCTACCTCATGTATTTCGGTCTGTTCACGCTGGGCTGGGCGCTGCTCAGCGTGCGCTTGTTTGTGCGCGAGGTGCCGCTGGACAACTGGACCACAGAGCTGCTGATCTGCAGCAGCTTTCCGCCGGTGCTGGCCTGCTTTTTCCTGTTCTTGATGCGCCTGGTGGGGCGGCGCATGGTTTGGGTGGACCGGTTTCTTTGGGCGCAGGCCTTGCTGGTGCCGGGTGTGCTGTGGTTGGTGGGGCCCGAACGCCTGTTGCCGTTTGCCAGCGGCGTCTACAACCTGCTGGCGCTGGAGTTCGTGTTGTGCGCGGCATTCTTCAGCGTGGTGGGCTGGCGGCATGCGCGGCGCGAATTCTGGCTCATGAGCGGGGTGCTGGTGCTGGCCTTTGTGCTGGTCGGGGTGGAAATCGCTTTGCAGAACGCCTGGCTGCCGCTGCCGAAAATCCACGTCATCCATTTCGCCATGCCCATCATCGTGGGCGTGATCGGTATCCGGCTGGTGCAGTTGTTTGTCGAGGCCTTGAACCAGTCGGAGTCGGCCAATTTCCGGCTGGAGCAACGGGTGGCCGAAAAATCGGGCGAGATCGAACGCAGCTACGCCGAACTGGTGGAGTTGCGGGCGCACGAGGCGGCGCGGCAGGAGCGCAGCCGCATCGCTTCGGATTTGCACGACGACCTGGGCGCGCGCCTGTTGTCGATCGCGCAGTCGGGCGCCGGTGCCGAGGTCGCGGGCATGGCGCGCGAAGCGCTGGACGATATGCGCTTGTCGGTGCGCGGCATGACCGGCTCGGCAGCCCTGGCGGTGGACGCGGTGGCCGACTGGCGTGCCGAGGTGGTCTCGCGCCTGGACGCGGCCGGCTTGGGCGTGCACTGGAACGCCGAAGAACCCGACGAGACGCTGGTCTTGCCCGCGCGCACCCACGTGCAGCTCACCCGCATCCTGCGCGAAGCGGTGTCGAATGTGATCCGCCACAGCGCAGCCGCATCGTGCTGGGTCACGCTCGCGTTGGACGACAACGAGGTGCGCCTGGTGGTGGAGGACGATGGCCGGGGCTTTGACGCGCAGGCCGTGACCCGCCAGGGCCGCGCCGGCCATGGCCTGCCCAACATCGAGCGGCGGGTGCGCAAGTTGAACGGTGTGCATGCGTTTGCCCACCGTGTGGGCGGTGGTACCCGGCTCGACGTGTGTGTGCCGCTCGACAGTGGCAATTCCGCTAACATGCCCTTGCATGAAAACCGCGCTGATCGTTGAAGACCTGCCCGAAATCCGCTTGTGGTTGGAACAAACCGTCCAGGCCGCGTTTCCCGCGCTCACCATTGCCACGGCGGGGCGCTGCGACCAGGCGCTGGAGCTGATCGCCCACCAGACCTTTGATCTGGCCTTGATCGATCTGGGTCTGCCCGATGGCTCCGGCATCGACGTGGTGGGCGCTTTGCACCACCACCAGCCCAAAGCGCTGCCGGTGGTGGTCACCATTTACGACGACGACGAACACCTGTTTCCGGCCTTGCAGGCGGGCGCATTTGGCTACCTGCTCAAGGAGCAGCCGCAAGACGTGCTGACCGCGCAACTGCTGCGCATGGCACAAGGCGAGCCACCGCTGTCGCCCCCGATCGCCCGGCGCGTGCTGGCGCACTTTGCCAGCGCGCCGCAGCGCCGCCAGGTGGTGTGGCGCCAGGTGGAAGAGGAAGTGGCCCTGACGGTGCGCGAAACCGAGGTTTTGCAGCGCGTGGCCAAGGGCTATACCTTGCCCGAAATCGCGCAGCAGTTTGGCCTGTCGCGCCACACCGTGGCCGACTACATCAAGCAGATCTACCGCAAGCTCAACGTATCGTCGCGCGCCGAGGCCACGCTGGAAGCCGCACGGCGCGGGCTGGTGCAACCCTGAACCCACTGAAAGACGCTTTTGATTGGACGCTTGACCGGCACCCTGGCCGACAAATCCCCGCCGCAGTTGCTGATCGACTGCAACGGCGTGGGCTACGAAGTGGACGTGCCCATGAGCACCTTCTACAACCTGCCCGAAGTGGGTGAGAAGGTTTCGCTGCTCACGCATTTTGTGGTGCGCGAAGACGCACAAATTCTCTACGGTTTTGGCAACGCAACAGAACGCGAAGCCTTTCGCCAGCTCATCAGGATTTCCGGCATCGGGCCGCGCACCGCGCTCTCGGTGCTCTCGGGCATGAGCGTGGCCGATCTGGCCCAGGCGGTGACGGCCCAGGAAGTGGGCCGCATCATCAAGGTCCCCGGCATCGGTAAAAAAACCGCCGAACGCCTGCTGCTGGAACTCAAGGGTAAGCTGGGCGCCGACCTCGGCCCTCTGGGCGCGGGGCCGGCGCAGAGCGATGTGCAAAGCGACATCCAGCAAGCGCTGATGGCGCTGGGCTACAACGAGAAAGACGCCGCCGCCGCACTGAAGGCCTTGCCAGGCGGCGTGGGTGTGAGCGAAGGCATCAAGCTGGCGCTGAAAGCCTTGACGAAGTAAGCGGCCAAGGCGGCAACTGCCGCCTCTTCTTACATGCGTCGCGTGTGGGGTCTACAGGGCTTCGCGTCAGATGTTGCTGGTGCCGCCGTCCACCACCAGCTCGCTGCCCACAATGAAGGAGGATTCGCCCGAGGCGAAAAACACCACCGCCTGGGCGATCTCCACAGGGTTGCCAAACCGAGCCAGTGGCACTTGCGACGTGATGTGCTGCGCCAAGTCTTGCAGTTGCTCGGTGGCCAGGCCCATCTTGCCGTAAAGCGGCGTTGAAACGGGTCCAGGGCTCACCGCGTTCACACGAATGCCACGGCCGATCAACTCGCCCGAGAGTGTGCGTGCCATCGAAATCAACCCGGCTTTGCTGGCCGCATAAACACTGGAGTTGGGCATGCCGATGCGGGCGTTGATGGAGGTGTTCAACACGATCGAGGATGGATTCGCCAACAGAGGCAACAGCTTTTGCACGAGAAAAAAGGGCCCCTTCAAATTGATGGCCATCGTCCGGTCAAAGGCGGCCTCGTCAAACGCCTCGACGGGTCGGAAATCGGCCACGCCTGCGTTGATGAACACCGCGTCGAGCCCGCCGAATTCGGATTTCAGGGTATCTGCCAACTGCTGTTGCGCGGCCACATTGCCCGCGTCGCAGGCGATCGCCAGCACGTTCGATCCCAGTTCTGCCTGGGCCTGAGCAAGGCGGATGGGGTCGTGGCCCGTGATGGCCACCCGGGCGCCTTCGGCAAGAAACTGGCGCGCCGTCTCCAGGCCGATGCCGGTGGTGCCGCCGGTGATGAGTGTGCGCAGATGGTCGAGTCGGTTCATAAAAAATGTCCTTGATATTGAATGGTCGGTCAATAACGACCGCAAGAAAAGGCGCCGAAGCGCCGGGGTTGATCCGCTAGGCCGTCGTCTGGCTTTGCGGGAACGAGGGGGGAGCATCGTCAGTCGGGATGTTCCAGAAATTTCAGGCCCAGCTGGGTGAGTGGCGCCAGCAGTTGCGGATCGTCCAGTGCGCGGGCCGTGACGCGCAGGCCGCTCATCAAGGTCATCAAAAGAGCCGCGAGCTGTGGCGCCGGTCGGCGTTGCGCAATCGACCCGTCGCGCTGTCCGCGCTCGACAGCGGTTTGCAACAAGCCTTGGGAGCTGTGCCACTTTTCGCGCAGGTGCGCGGCAATCGGTTCGGCGTCCAGGCCTTCCATCAGACCGGCTGAGACGATGCAGGTGTGCACCGCTGGATCGGGGTGCATGCAGTCGTGCAGCAGGCCATCAAAAAGCAGATGCACCGCCTGCAAGCCGCTGGGGGCCGCCAGCATGGCCTCACGGGTTTCCGCCATGCGGTCGGCCACACAATCGAGCGACTGCAGGTACAGCGAGCACTTGTCGCCAAAGGCGTTGTACAGGCTTTGTTTGCCCAGGCCTGAGGCCTCGGTGAGCATGGCCAGCGACGTGCCGGTGAATCCGTGTGCGACGAAAACGTCGGTCACACGCTCGCGAACGGCTTGGTCGTCAAAGGCTCTGGGTCGGGACATGGGCGCATGCTACATCAATGTTGACCGATTGGTCAACATTGATGCAAAGCATCCAGCAAAAAGCCTCAAGCCGGATTCAGAGAGGCCGTGCGGCCTGCTTGCCCGCCGCGCTCACATCGCTTCGCGCACGATGCGGTTGTTCACCGCTTGCGCCGGGCGGGCGTTGTTGGGGAACAGTTGCGAAAACAGGCGCAACTGGCTGCGGCTCAGGGTCATGGGTTGTTTCAACACCATCCACAACACGCCTTCGGTGCAGGGCGGTGTGGTGAGGGAGCCGATGAACTGGTAGTAGCGCTGGTCTTGTGGCAACAACTCCACCAGGTTGATGAGACCCACTGGCAGCTTCACGCGGTCGGCCACGTCCAGCGGCATGTGGGTCCAGACTTTTTCCACCAGCGGGCTGCTGGCGCCCGGGTCCATCAGCACCGCCAGCACGGCCAGCTGGCCTGCGGCGTTTTTGTGCACCAGGTGCACCACCATGGAAAAGCCCTTGTAGTTGACCTTTTCTTCGGCCGGGTGGTGGAAATGGAACTGCACCAGCTTGTAGACCGAGCCACGCACCGCGAGCGTGTTGTCGCCCTCTACATCGACCTGGATGGTGTGGCCGTTGTTCACCACCGAGCCGTTGCTGGCCTGGTAGTTGAACAACAAGGGCTCGGCTGGACCGGGCAAGGTGGCGCCTTCTTCGATGTGTATAGGCGACTGGCGCTGGCCGGTGGCACAGGTCTCGTATTCGGGCTTCAGCTGGCTCCAGTTCTGCGGGCCGGTTTCGCCGTCGTAGGTCCAGTGCGCTTCACCGCCTGCGTGCCCCGCAGCAGTAGCGGCGCGTGCCGGTTCGGTGCGCCCCGCCAGGGCCGAGGCTTTGGCGCGGATATAGGCACGGCTGCTGGGTTTGGGCGCACTGCTGTGCAGGTCAGGGCTATGGGCCAGGGCGGCGGTGTGTGCGGTGGCGCTTGCAGGGCCGCTGCCGTGGGCCGGGTTGTGCGCAGGCTTTGGGCTTGCGTGCGCCGTGTCTTTTTGCCGGGCCTGGGCTTGCAAGACCAGGGCCTGCACTTGCATGGCTGCCGCCAAGGTTTGGGCGTCGGGTGTGTCCGACACCGACGCCGTGGTGGGTGCGCCAGATCCGGCCGGTGCGTGGGCGGGTTTGGTCGTCGCCGCAACTGGCCCGTGTGTCGATCCGTGGGCTTGGGCTTGCTCGGCTCGGGCCGAGCCCAAACCCAGTGTGCTTGCGGTCACGGCCAGACCACCGGTGAGCAGCCAGCGCATGGCCATGGAATGGCTGCGGGGCTGGTCAAGGCGGGCGGAGGTGGTTTTGTGCATGGGAATGGCCGTGAGGGGGGATACTTGGCATATCGGACCCATCGCGCCCAAATTGAGAAAAACCCGGCTTCACCGGTCTCAAATGGGCGCCACACACCGCACACGCATGAGCATCCAGACCGACGATTTTTTACCCGCGCCACCGCGCCGCATGGTGGAGGCGGTGGCCGAGTCTCCGCGCGAAGAGGCGATCGAACGCGCCTTGCGCCCCAAGCTGCTGGACGAGTACGTGGGCCAGATGAAGGTGCGCGAGCAGCTGGAGATCTTCATCGGCGCGGCCAAGAAGCGCGGCGAAGCGCTGGACCATGTGCTGCTGTTTGGGCCGCCCGGCCTGGGGAAGACCACGCTATCGCACATCATTGCCCAGGAGCTGGGCGTGAATCTGCGCCAGACCAGCGGCCCGGTGCTGGAAAAGCCCAAGGACCTGGCCGCGCTGCTGACGAACCTGGAGCCCAACGATGTGCTCTTCATCGACGAGATCCACCGGCTCAGTCCGGTCGTCGAGGAAATCCTGTACCCCGCGTTGGAGGACTACCAGATCGACATCATGATCGGTGAAGGCCCGGCGGCGCGCAGCATCAAGCTCGACCTGCAGCCTTTCACCCTGGTGGGCGCGACCACGCGCGCCGGCATGCTGACCAACCCGCTGCGCGACCGCTTCGGCATCGTGGCGCGGCTGGAGTTTTACACCGCCGACGAGCTGACCCGCATCGTCAAGCGCAGCGCGGGTTTGCTGAACGTGCCGGTGGAGGCGGACGGTGCGTTCGAGATCGCCCGCCGTTCGCGCGGCACGCCACGCATTGCCAACCGCTTGTTGCGCCGGGTGCGCGACTACGCCGATGTGAAGGGCGATGGCCGTATCACGGTGGACATTGCGGGCCGTGCGCTGACCATGCTCGATGTGGACCCGCAAGGCTTTGACGTGATGGACCGCAAGTTGCTGGAGGCGGTGATCCACCGCTTCGACGGCGGGCCGGTGGGGCTGGACAACATCGCCGCCAGCATCGGCGAAGAGCGCGACACCATCGAAGACGTGATCGAGCCCTACCTGATCCAGCAAGGCTTTTTGCAACGCACACCGCGCGGACGCATCGCCACGCTGGCGGCCTACCAGCATCTGGGCGTGGTACAGCCCAAGGGTCGATCTGATTTTTTTGAACCTTGAGCCGGTTCAAGGCGTTGCGCTCTTACGCTGGCGTCTGGGTTCTCGCTGTCGCCCGCTTTTCTGAGCTTGGGGAACGGGGTGTACCCGGTTGGTACTGAAACAGCACTGTCCCGCAGCCGATGAGTCCGGCCGCCGCGAGCAAATGTTCCGGGGCTGTTTCGCCCAGCATGTTGATGGCGATGGCGCCACCGATCACGGCCGCGACCGAACCGATCTGACTCAGGTAGACCGGCCCGGCGAGGTGTTGAAGCAAAAAGTAGAGGCTGTACAAAAGGCTGAAAAGCGCCATCTGTGCGACCAGAAGGCCCCACGCCGTGGGAGAGGGAAAAAGGGCAGCGAGTCCGCTGACGCTCCATGCCAAGGAAAACGGTGCCAGCAGCAGTCCGCCACCCAGCAGCATGATGGCAGCCAAGTAGGTGGGAGACGCACCAATGGGCCATCGACGCGTTCTGTAGATATTTCCCAAGGCGATCAAGATGGGCGACAGAGAGGACAGGCCGACCCAAAAGAACGGAGCGTCGGCTGTAGACACCTTGGTCAAGGCTAGAAGGCAGCCGCCAGACAAGCCCAGCGCAACGCCCAGTGCTTTCCTGGGATGGAAACGATCCATGCCGAGCAACAGGGCAAGGGCATAGGTCAGCAAGATGGGAAATGCAAAGGTCAGTGACAAGAAGCCTGCACCGACATGTGCCACAGCCAAAAAGCCGATGGCGTTGGGTAGCGCAAAAAGCAAGCCCGCGACCAGGCCGTATTCCAGGACTCTTCTGTTCAAGACGGGTGCCGGCTGGTTCCAGCGTTCTTTGCCAAGCAAGACCACCCCAGCGCCCAACATGGACAAGGTCAGAAGCGACAAAGGCGCAGCACCGGCATGAACGGCCAGTTTGGCGATCACCAGGGACAAGCCCAGTAGACTGCCCACGACCAACAGAAGCCCCGCCGCCATGAGGTGCAGCCGCCTTTTGCGGGGATGGTGGAGTGGGTGGGTTGTCATATAGTGATCCCAAGTGGTTTCCGAGTCGCGGTTATTTGACTTGATGGATTGTATCTTAATATCAAGATAAAAGAGATGTCTGTATGGATCGTGCCGAACTGGCTGCCGCTCAGTGGGCCAAAGAGATGCCGGGTTTGGACCTATTGCCCATGGAGGTCGTCGGTCGATTGAGCGAAGCGACGCAGCTGATCAGTCGCTCCCGGCTCGAGCCCCTCTTTGCCAGCTTCGACCTGCAACGGGGCGAATTCGATGTGTTGGCTACCTTGAGGCGGGCTGGTGCCCCCTACGCGTTGACGCCGACCCTGTTGTACGGTGCGACGATGATTTCCTCAGGGGGCATGACAAACCGCCTGGACCGACTGGAAAAGGCCGCGTTGATCGAGCGCCAACCCAACCCGGAAGACCGACGAGGGGTGCTGGTTGCCTTGACGGAAAAGGGCTTGGAGCTCGTGAATCGGGTCGTCCCTGCGCACGTGGAGAACGAGCGACAAGCCTTGTCGGTGTTGACCGAAGAAGAGCAAATCCAGCTAAACGGGCTGTTGGCCAAGCTGCTCCACCATTGGGGATGAGTCGGTCGAACGCCATCGGATCGGCACACCGCCAGCACGCTGTGGCCGGCGGCTACTACCTACGAAGCATGGGCCGTTGATCCTCAACGAGATGGCGCGAAGCTGCCTTCGCCTCTCGATCGACCGACACGGGCTCGCGCAGCCACCCCATGACCATCAGACACTGCGCAGCGTAGTAGCTGCTCAGCACCCAGACGCTGGCGTGAGGCAGTGGCGTGATGAAGCGGTTGACGGCGAGCGTCAGGTCGCTGACCAAGAAACAGAGGGCGCCGAAGGCGACCATGCGGCTGGACGCCGTGCCCAGCGTGGTGGCACGGTCCAGCGCGGTACCCGCCATGGTGGTGATGGCCAGCACATAGATCGCCACCGGTATCTGCATGGCCGCAGGCAGTCCACCGTTCCACAACACGGCGTAGGCCACCAGAGCGAAGGCGGTCAGCATCAGCCAGGCCCGTTGCGCGGCACCCCAGG
>NZ_JBFJMY010000089.1:0-12472 GCF_041633695.1 Hydrogenophaga sp. | reverse complement strand
ATGAAGCAGATGGGCCTGTTTGGCCTGACCGTGCCCGAAGCCTATGGGGGCCTGGGCCTGACCATGGAAGAAGAGGTCGAGGTCATGTTCGCCATGGGCCAGACCTCGCCTTGCTTCCGCTCGCTGTTCGGCACCACGGTGGGCATTGGCTCGCAAGGCATTCTGTTTGACGGCACCGAAGAGCAAAAGGCCAGATACCTGCCCAAGCTGGCCACCGGCGAACTGGTGGCTTCGTTCGCGCTGACCGAGCCCGATGCCGGGTCCGATGCGGCGTCTTTGCGCACCACGGCCATCCGCGACGGCGATCACTATGTGGTCAACGGCACCAAACGCTTCATCACCAACGCGCCGACCGCCGACATCTTCACCCTGATGGCGCGCACCAACCCGGCCGACAAAGGCGCGGGTGGTGTGTCGGCCTTCATCGTGGAAGCGAAGACGCCCGGCCTGTCGATCGGCAAGATCGACAAGAAAATGGGGCAGCGCGGCGCCCACACGGCCGATGTGATCTTTGAGAACTGCCGGGTACCGGTTGGCCAGCTGATTGGCCTGCAGGAAGGGCAAGGCTTCAAGACGGCGATGAAGGTGCTGGAAAAAGGACGCATCCACATCGCCGCTATCTGCGTCGGTGTGGCCGAACGCATGTTGCGCGATGCCTTGAACTACGCCGTGGAGCGCAAGCAGTTCGGCCAGGCCATTGCCGACTTCCAGCTCGTGCAGGCCATGCTGGCCGACAGCCAGGCCGAGGTCTACGCCGCCCGCTGCATGGTGATCGACGCGGCGCGCCAGCGCGACGAGGGACGCAATGTGTCCACCCAGGCTTCGTGCTGCAAGCTGTTTGCCTCCGAGATGTGTGGCCGGGTCGCCGACCGGGCGGTGCAGATCTTTGGCGGCGCGGGCTATCTGAGCGAATACGGCATCGAACGGTTTTACCGCGACGTGCGCCTGTTCCGCCTCTACGAAGGCACCAGCCAGATCCAGCAGATCGTGATCGCGCGCAACATGGCGCGCGAGGCGCGGCGTTGAAAATCCATCGACCCAGAGCCTTCGCCATGGACAGCCCCGAGAAATCTCCCGTCGACACTTCTGCCTTGTTTGCCCAGGTGGGTTTCAACCAATTGCTGGATTTGCGCCGGGAGTTCGCCGAAGGTGGGGTGTCGCGCCTGGTGCTGGAGGCCCGGCCTGAGCTGACCAACAACTTCCACAACCTGCACGGCGGCGTGATCATGAGCATGCTGGACGGCGCCATGTCCAGCGCGGCGCTGTCCCGCTCGGATTTTCAGAAGGCGGTGGTCACGATCGAGATGTCTACCGCGTTTTTGAAACCGGGCCGGGGTCGGCTGGTGGCACATGGCAAAGCCATCGGCGGCGGTCGATCGGTCTGTTTTTGCGAAGCCCACCTCGAAGACAACAGCGGCGAACTCGTCGCCCGGGCCATGGGCACATTCAAATACGTGCCTGCCTGAACGCCCGGCCGCACCAGCGCCCAAACCGCCCCCTCCCACCCATTCCGTGACTCCCCTGCCATGACAGCGAACACCGCCACCCGACTCCACGAACTCTTTGATGCCCGCGCGGCCCGTGCACCGGAACAGCCTTTTCTGTTCACCGCTGAGACCACCTGGACCCTGGCCGATCTGGGCCAGCTGGTGGCGACGCTGGAGCAGGAGCTGCACGACTGTGGCGTCGTCCCGGGTGACCGGGTGCTGGTGGTGGCGGAGAACTGCGCCGAGCATGTGGCACTGGTGCTGGCCTGCAGCCGGGTCGGCGCCTGGTCGTGCGGGGTGAATGCCCGCATGACGCGCGCTGAAATCGGCGCCTATATAGACAAGGCCGATCCGCGCGTGGTGTATTTCACCACCGCCGTTTCCGAAGCGGCCCAAGCGCACGCACGCACGGCCTCCGCCCTGCCGTCGATAGTGTCCACGCTGCAGCGTTCACCCACCCACTCTGAGGCCGTGGCCGAGCAAGGGGAACAGGCCGAACGCGTGGCCTCGATCATCTTCACCTCGGGCACCACCGGCCAGCCCAAGGGCGTGCTGGTGACACACGAAGGCTTGTTGCAGTTCGCCCGCGTATCGGCCGAATCGCGCGCGCTGACGCCCCAAGACCGCGCTTACGCCTACCTGCCCATGACCCATATCTTTGGCCTGGGTACCGTGCTCATGGCGTCCTTGTACGGCGGTTCCGCACTCATCATGCGCAGCAAGTTCGACCCGGCCGACGTGTTCGATGCGCTGGCGCAAGGCGGTGTTTCCATGCTGCAGGGGCCACCCGCGATGTTTGCTCGGCTGTTGAGCTGGCGTCGCCAGCAGGGTATCGATCACCCCCCGCACTGCCCGGCGCTGCGTTATGTGTACGCGGGCGCAGCCCCCCTGGACATGGGGCTCAAGCAAGCGGTTGAAACCTGTTTCAACCAGCCGCTGCACCACGGCTACGGGCTTTCCGAGTACGCCGGGGCGCTATGCCTGGTGCGCACCGGCGTGGCCCGCGAAGACACCTCGGCGGGGTACCTGGTTGACGGCGCCGAGCTGCGCATCGTGGACCCCGAAGGCCGCGATCTGCCCACCGGTGAGCGCGGCGAAATCTGGATGCGCGGGGTGGGCCTGATGCCCGGCTACTTCCGCGACCCAACGGCCACCGCACAGGTCATGCGCCCGGGCGGTTGGTACGCCAGCGGCGATCTGGGCTACCTGGACCCCGATGGGGCGTTGACCGTGGTGGGGCGCTTGAAGGAAATGATCATCCGCTCAGGCTTCAACGTCTACCCCGGCGAGGTCGAGATGGTGCTGACCGCCTTTCCCGGCATCGAACGGGTGGCGGTGGTCGGGCGGCGCGAGGCCGACGGCAACGAGGAAATTCTGGCCTTCATTGAACCCATGCCCCACCAGACCATCGACCTGCCCGCACTGCAAGCCTATGCCACCGAGCACCTGGCGCCTTACAAGCGGCCCTCGCGCATCGTGCAGGTCGACGCTTTCCCAATGACGCTCAGCGACAAGGTGCTCAAACGGCAGTTGATCGAAGGCCTGTCGCCCGCGTGACGCCACGCGCCAGGGCCGCGCAGCCCCGGTGCGCGGCGCATCCAGCCCCATGGGCCCCGGCGTTCAGCTTTCCTGAAGCCTTGCTTTGGAAAATGAGAATTGCGGTTTGCCCGCAGATGCGACAACATGAACCCCGTTGAATTCTGCTCTGAGGTCGCCGCGAGGGGTGTCCGGGCGGTTTCAACGGGAAGCACCGCTGCTCGCTGTGGAACGCAAATCGGTGTTCCCGGCCACTGGCCGTTGTGCGCGCGGTGTAGGCGTTGGGCGCCGGCATTTTGAACTGCCGTGGCAGCCCTTTTGCAAAATCCGCTCGCCCATTCTGCGTGCAGCTCACCCCAGAGCAGCGGAAGATAAAACCTAAATGGAGACAAGATGACATACCGATCGAAAATCCTGGCCACAGTCGCCTTCGCAACCGTCATGGGTGCCGCTCCCGGCGCTTTGGCCCAAGACCTGCCCGATTCCATGACTTGGTCCGCCTACGACGTGGGTTCTGCGGGTTATGCCGAAGCATCGGCCATCGCCGATGCCTTCGGGAAAAAATACGGCACACGGATCCGCATCCAGCCGTCGGGTTCTTCGATCGGCCGCCTGCAACCGGTGCTGACCAAACGCGCAGAAGTCGGTTTTCTTGCGACAGAGACATTCTTCGCCACCGAAGGCGTGCACGACTTCAGCGAGCGGCGCTGGGGTCCGCAAGACTTGCGCGCACTCGCAGGCCGGCCGGGCGCCTTTGGTGTGTTCACCGCGGGCGACAACAACATCAAGCAGTTGAAAGACCTCAAAGGCAAACGTGTGGCCTACGTCGCGGGCAATCCGTCCGTCAACGTGAAGTGCGACGCCTTTCTGTCGTTTGCCGGCCTGAGCCACAGCGATGTGGAAGCCATCACCTTTCCCACCTATGGTGCGGCCATGAACTCGGTGGCCCAGGGCTTGGCGGACGCGTCCTGCACCACCACCACCCCGAGCCAGGTCTATGAGCTGGAGCAGTCGCCCAAGGGCATCCGTTGGCTGGATGTTCCCGCCGACGACAAGGCAGGCTGGGCCCGCCTCAAGGCGGTCGCGCCATTCTTCCAGGCGTACAAGGAAACCGTGGGCGCGGGCATCAGCGAAGCCAAGCCCGCCAACATCCTGGCCTACCGCTACCCGATCATGGTGGTGCGTGCCGACATGGACGACAAGACCGCATACGCGGTGGTCAAGGCACTGGACGAAACCTATGGCATGTACAAAGACGCCACCAAGGTCATGCCACGCTGGAAGCTCGAAGATGCCGGCACCCCCGCCATCGACGCCCCATTCCATCCCGGCGCGATCCGTTACTTGAAGGAGCGGGGCATCTGGACGGCAGAGCACCAGAAGTGGAACGACGACCGCCTGGCGCGCCTGAGCGCCTTGCGCGGCGCCTGGACCAAGGCTCTGGCCGAAGGCAAGGGCAAGAGCGACGAAGAGTTCGCCAAGATCTGGGACGAGCAGCGGGAAAAGGCACTCAAAGCGCTCAAGAGCTGATCGGCTCTTCCACCACCGCAAAGGCCTGACCACTGTGACCGTTCAGCCTCGCCGCGCGATCTGCGCGGTGAGGCTGCGTGCGGGTCAACCAGCGGTGTTTGTTGGGGCCGCACGCCATCGCGGCAGCCCTTTTCCCAGGGGTTTATTCCCAGCTTCCCAAGCGGCCGGCATCCCGGCAGACCCGGCTGTCGGCCACCGCGCCAAAGCCTTCTTTACCGAAACGCAGCATCCATGAACTCGTCCATTTCCACTGGTTCCGCCTCTGAGCTGCCACTGGGTGCGCAGCCCGAACCCCGATTGCACGGCACGGCCAAATGGATCTGGCTGGCGCTGGGCACCGTCGGTATGGTGCTGGCCATCAACCAGACCTTCAATCTGTCTTTGCTCGGCTTTTTGCCGCTGGGCAATTCCTATCTGTATTACCTGATCGGTATCTTCCTGGCTGCCGCGTTCATCAGCATCCCGGCCGGCGCCAGCGCTGGCTCGCGCGTCCCCTGGTACGACTGGTTGCTGTGCGTTGCTGTGCTGTGCGCCAGCCTCTACCTGGGCCTGAATGGCCTGACCATCATCGAACAAGGCTGGGACTACTCGGCCCCGTTGCCCGCCACGGTGGCCGCGGGCGTGATGCTGGTGATGGTGCTGGAAGGGGTTCGACGCGCCGGTGGCTGGTTGCTGCTGGGCGTGGCCCTGCTCTTCGGCGCCTACCCGCTGTTTGCCGATCACATGCCGGGCTTTCTGTGGGGCACGCAATACAGCTTTGGTGAAACCATCCGCGCCCATGTGATGGGGGTGGAAAGCATCATCGGCATCCCGATGCAGGTGGTGGCCCAACTGGTCATTGGCTTTGTGGTGTTTGGCGCTGCGCTCACCGCCACCGGCGGCGGCGAATTCTTCATGCAGTTCGCCACCGCCCTCATGGGCCGCAGCCGCGGTGGCCCGGCCAAGGTCGCGGTCTTGTCCAGTGCCATCCTGGGCAGCTTGTCGGGCAGTGTCATCACCAACATCCTGACCAGCGGGCCCATCACCATTCCGACCATGAAGCGCACCGGCTACCCGGCGCACTACGCAGCGGCCATCGAAGCCTGCGCGTCCACGGGTGGCACGCTGATGCCGCCCGTCATGGGCGCGGTGGCGTTCATCATGGCGTCCTTCCTGGGCGTGCCCTATTCCGAGATCATCATCGCGGCCTTTCTGCCGGCCCTGCTGTTCTATCTGGCGCTGCTGTTCCAGGTCGATATCTACGCCGCCGCCCGTGGCTTGAAAGGCCTGCCGGAGTCCGAGATTCCCAAACTGTGGGACACCTTGAAGGTGGGTTGGCCGTATCTGTTGAGCCTGGGCATGTTGATCTACATGCTGCTGTTCATGCGGCTGGAGGCGTACGCGCCGTATTACGCGGCGCTGGTGCTGCTGGGGATTTCGGTGTTCAAGCGCACCCACCGGCTGAACCTGAAGCGCGCGATCACCTTTCTGACCGACCTGACCGGCAGCCTGGCCAACCTGGTGGCGATCCTGGCCGGCATTGGCCTGGTCGTCGGTGGCCTTTCGTACACCGGCGTCGCTGGTGCCTTCTCGCGCGAACTGCTGCTGTACGCCAACGGCAGCGTGCCCTTGATGCTGGCCGCGGGCGCCATCACCAGCTTCGTGCTGGGCATGGGCATGACGGTCAGCGCCTGCTACATCTTCCTGTCCATCCTGCTGGCGCCAGCGTTGATTTCGGCCGGCTTGAACCCGCTGGCCAGCCACTTGTTCATTCTCTACTGGGGCATGATGTCCTACCTCACGCCACCGGTGGCCCTGGCCGCGATCACGGCGGCCGGCATCTCGGGTTCGAGCCCGGTCAAGACCGGGTTTTATGCGATGCGCCTGGGCGCCATCCTGTTCATATTGCCGTTCCTGTTCGTGATCGAACCGGCGCTGATCCTGCAAGGTCCATGGCAGGGCATCGCGTCGGCCTCGCTCACCGCCGTGATCGCGATCTGGGTGCTGTCATCCGCCATGGAAGGCTATCTCTACCGCGTGGGTGCATTGGCCTGGCCGCTGCGCGCACTGGTTCTGTTGGCCGGCATTGCGCTGATCTACCCCGAACGCTTCAGCGACATGATCGGCTTGGCGATCATCGCGCTGATCTACCTGGTCAACTGGCTGCGCGGTGGCCGGCGCCAGCCCACTCAGAACGCCGGTGCACCGGCAAACCTGGCCGGCAAAGGCCAAGAGCCATGATCAACAAGACCGTGGCATCGATGGCGCAGGCGGTGGCCGGCATCCGGGACGGCGACACCGTGATGATCGGCGGCTTTGGCAACTCGGGCATCCCGTTTCAACTGATCGAGGCGCTGCATCAACTACAGGTGCGTGATCTGGTGCTCGTGTCCAACAACGCCGGCGTGCAAGACGAAGGCATTGCCGTCTTGTTGCGCGACCGCCGGGTGCGGAAAATCATCTGCTCATACCCCCGGTCCACCGGCTCGGTGTGGTTCGAGAAACTGTACGAAGAAAAAGCCATCGAACTGGAGCTGCTGCCCCAGGGCACTTTGTCGGAACGCATCCGGGCCGGTGGCGCTGGCATCGGTGGTTTTTTCACCCGCACCGGGTTCGGCACGGCGCTGGCAGAGGGCAAAGAAACCCGCACCATCGATGGCCAGGGCTATGTGCTGGAAAGTGCGCTGAAAGCGGACGTGGCGCTGATCAAGGCCGAGCGTGGCGACCGCTGGGGCAACCTGGTCTACAACACGGCCGGGCGCAACTTCAACCCCATCATGGCCACGGCAGCCCGCACCACCATTGCAGAAGTGTCCGCCATCGTTGAACTCGGTGCGCTGGACCCCGAGTGCATTGTCACGCCGGGCATTTTTGTCGACCGCCTGGTCCAGAGAAGCGCCAACACACCATGAAGCCGATCCACACCAACGACATCGCGCGCCGCCTGGCGCAAGACATTCCGGACGGCGCCTACGTCAATCTCGGCATCGGCCTGCCGACCCAGGTCGCCAACCACGTCTCGCCCGACCGCGAGGTGGTGTACCACAGCGAGAACGGCATTCTCGGCGTGGGGCCGTCACCGGCCAGCGGTCAGGAAAACCCCGAACTCATCAACGCCAGCAAGCAGCTGGTGACGCTGCTGCAGGGCGGCGCGTTTTTCGACAACGCCCAATCCTTCGGCATGATGCGGGGCGGGCACATCGACATCGCGGTGCTCGGCGCGTACCAGGTGTCCGCCAGCGGCGACCTCGCCAACTGGTCGACCAACCAGGAACACTACCCGCCTGCGGTTGGCGGTGCGATGGATCTGGCCGTTGGCGCCAAGCAGGTCTTTGTGCTGATGCGGCACACCATGGCGGACCAGACCCACAAAATCCTGGAAACCTGCACCTACCCCCTGACCGGTGCCGGGGTGGTGACGCGTATCTACACCGACCTGGCCGTGATCCATGTCACCCCGCAAGGCCTGCAAGTCCACGAACTCCACCCCGGCAACAGCTTCGAAGAAGTGCAGGCGCTGACGGGCGCAAGCTTGCTCCCACCGGTGCGGCTCTGACGCCCGGTCTCGGCATGGCGAACGGCACGACAGCCCCTGCGGGCACAGAGCAGGCATTGGGCGTGGCACCGGTTCCCTACCGAACCGTGCGTTCGGTCTTCGCCTACCTGGCGCTGCTGATCGGTCTGTTGCCACCGTCGGCACACACGGAGTTGTTCGGCGCACCACTGGTTCTGGTCGCGGTACTCGCGGGCTGGCGCGACCTGCGCCGGGTCTCGCGCGTATTGCTGCTGCTGGTCGGTGCCTCCGGTCTGGCAGCGTGGCACTGGGCACCCCAGCTGTTGGGCAACGCCGCAGCCAGCACCACCCACCTCACCGCCCTGGTGGTGGCGGTGATGTTGCTGTCGGCCACGCTGGGCACGTCACGCGATCTGGGCGTTTTGTCCGGCAGCCTCTTTGCCGGCCGGTCGCTGCCGCGCTACCTGGGCATCAGCTTCGCCACCGGATTTCTCGCGGTACCGCTCAACTTCGGATCGGTCGGGGTGATGGGCACGGTGGTCGCGCGCGTGAAGCAATTGCGCGGCGACTCCAGCCTCACGCGCAACGCGGCGCGGGCGGTGCTCCGGGGTTTTGCCCTGTCCTCCATTTGCTCACCGCTGTCCATCTCGGTCGTGATCACCCTCACCTTTCTGCCCAGCCTGGGTCTGCACCAATTGATCGCAGTGAGCCTGCCTTTCGCCTGCCTGTACCTGTTGCTGGGCAGTGTCTTTCGCGAGCCTGAAGTCCTGCCCGCAAGCGACGGTCCTGTCCTGGCCGACGCCGTGGCGCGCGCGCCGGCCATGCTCCCCTGGCTGCGCTTCACGGCCTACATCGCAGCCATTTGCCTCGGCGCCTGGGTATTGAGCAGCTTCGCGCAGATGCGCTATTCGCGCGCCGTCGCGCTCAGCTGCGCGGGCGCCGTCGCACTCGGCTGGCTGCTGAAACGGCTGCGTGGCGAACCCGAAGGCCTGCCATCCATGGCGCAGGTCAGCAACGAACTGGTGGTGATGTGCGGCTCCGCCTTTCTGGGTGTGCTCGCGGGCGGCGCTGGCTTGTACTTGCTGGGGCTGGACTTTGGCCTGCCGCTCTGGGCCGGTCCGCTGGTGGCATTCGGCGTGCCCTGGCTGTTGTTTTTGGCCGGCATGGCGGGCCTGAACCCCATCGTGACCGGCACCCTGATCGGCGCCATGCTGGCCCCCATCTGGCCCCCATCCGCCTTGCTCGGTCTGGGCTTTGGCATGGTGTCCGGCTGGGGCTTGACCGTCGCCGGGACCCCGTATTCGGCCAATTCGATGCTGCTGAGCCGCATCACCGGCTACGACGCGCACACCGCCGCGCTGCAATGGAACCTCAGACTGTCTTTGTGTTCGCTGTGCCTGGCCGGTCTGTTGGCGGCCGGCTTGACTTATGGGCTCACCGCGGCGCCTTGAGCAGCGAGTGCTGCCTTTGTCGCGCCGCACAACGCCCACACCAGGAGAAGAACGTATGCCCAACCTCACTACCGCACAGACCTCCACCGCGATCCCCGATCGACACGGCGCCAATCTTTTTCTCACCGACCCGTCGCTGGCCGCCTTGCTGCAAATCTATTTGCCCGGTGCGCTCTACCGCCACGTTGAGGCCGTTTTCGTTGAGCTCGGTGCCGCAGCGGGCGGACCGCTGGACGAGCTGGCCCAACTTGCCGACCGCCACCCGCCCACGCTCAAGCACCGCACGCGCACCGGTCAGGATTTGCAGCGCATCGACAAACACCCCGCATACGTGGAGCTGGAGCGCATGGCATTTTCCCGCCTGGGCCTGGCCGCCATGAGCCACCGTGCCGGTGTGTTCGACTGGCCCGAAGCGCTACCGAAACTGGTCAAGTACGCCCTGACCTATGTGTTTGTGCAATCCGAGTTTGGTCTGTGCTGCCCCTTGAGCATGACCGACTCCCTCACCGGCACCTTGCTCAAGCACGGTGACCAGGCGCTGATCGATCGCTACCTGCCCGAACTCACCACACAGGACTTTGACCAGCTGTCGCAAGGCGCCATGTTCATCACCGAACAGGGCGCGGGTTCGGACGTATCGGGCGTCACGACCCGCGCCTACCGCGACGGCGACGGCTGGAAACTCCAAGGGGAGAAATGGTTTTGCTCCAACCCGGATGCAGCCCTGGCCATGGTGCTGGCGCGGGCCGACGGAGCCCCTCCTGGCATGAAGGGGCTGGGTCTGTTCCTGATGCCCAGAACCTTGCCCGATGGCTGCCGCAACAGCTACCACATCGTGCGCCTGAAAGACAAACTGGGCACGCGCTCCATGGCCAGTGGCGAGATCCGCTTGGACGGCGCCACCGCCTATCCGGTGGGCGAGATCGGCCGAGGCTTCCACAACATGGCCACCATGATCAACATGTCGCGCCTGTCGAACGGCGTACGCGCCGCCGGTCTGATGCGCCGTGCTGTGGGTGAAGCCCTGTTCATCGCCCGGAACCGCCAGGCGTTCAACCGCCACCTGATCGACATGCCGTTGATGCAGCGCACGCTGATCAAGATGCTGCTGCCCAGCGAACAGGCCCGCACCATGTTCATGCACCTCTCCGTCTGCATGGGCCGGGCAGACAGCGGTGACCAGGAAGCCGAAAAACTGGTCCGCATCCTCACGCCGCTGATCAAGTTCCGCGCCTGCCGCGACGCCCGAAAGGTCACCCAGGACGGTATGGAAGTGCGCGGTGGCTGTGGCTACATCGAAGAATGGTCCGATCCACGCATCGTGCGCGACGCCTTGCTGGGCTCGATCTGGGAAGGCACCAGCAACATCGTGGCGCTGGACGTGGCGCGCTCGATCCAGCGCGACCACACGCTGCCGTTCCTGCAGCGTTACCTGGAACACAAGCTGGACCACGAACACATACCGGTGCGTTCGCGCGAAAGCCTAGGGAAAACCCTATATCAAGTGGTGCAGCTGATGCAGGAAAGCGCCCAAGCTGCCGACGATGCAGACACCCGCCGGGCGGCGACCGCGCTCTACAACATCACCACGGCCATCCTCATGGCCTGGGAGGCCGCACAATCCGGCACCGATTTTCGACGCTTGGCCTTGGCGCACGGCGTCCTGCGGCACCGGATCTTGCCCCAGGACCCGCTGGGTGCGCGTGCGGGGGCAGAAGAACAGCGCCTGGTGCGCCAATTGTTGGACGAAACGCCCCTGACCTTGGCCGAAGCCATGAGCGCCTGGCTGCCAACAGGATGATCGGCGCCTGCGCACCAGACGGGTTTGACCAACTCAGAGCGATCGTCGCCACCGGAGGCGCCGAGCACAGCCAAGCCCGTTTAGCGACCTGCATACAACGCCTGGCCGTCAGAATCCGCCATTTAGACACATTCCACCTCAGTAATGCCGTCCAAGTCGTTGATTTGCGATAGATTACGGGTTTATGGCGTCTGCAGACACGGTCATCCAAGATACCCCCTCCATGGCCTTGCCCGGTTTGGGACGCGCGCTCGTGTCCGCTGGAAAACTCGGGCAAAAAGCCGCCGAGGATTTGTACAAAAAAGCCCAGAGTGGGCGCAGCAGTTTCATCGCGGAACTGACCGGCTCTGGCGCGGTATCGGCCTACGACCTCGCCCACACCATGTCGGCGGCGTTCGCCGCACCTTTGCTGGACCTGGACGCCATTGACGTCCAGCGGCTACCCAAAGACTTGTTGGACGGTCGCATCTGTGCCGACTACCGCATCGTCGTCCTGAGCAAACGCAACAACCGTTTGCTGGTCGCCACCGCCGACCCTGCGGACCAGCAGGCCGCAGAAAAGATCAAATTCGCCACCCAGCTTGGGGTGGACTGGGTCATCGCCGAGTACGACAAGCTCAGCAAACTGGTGGACTCGCAGAACACCAGCGCCAACGAGGCGATGGACCACATCATCGGTGGCGACTTTGAGTTCGACGAGATGGCCGCCGAATCGGCGGTCTCAGAAGCCGTTGACAAAACCACCTCGGACGTGGACGACGCCCCGGTGGTCAAGTTCCTGCACAAGATGCTGCTGGACGCCTTCAACATGCGGGCATCCGACCTGCACTTTGAGCCCTACGAACACACCTACCGCGTGCGGTTCCGGATCGACGGCGAGCTGCGGGAAATCGCCTCGCCGCCGGTGGCCATCAAGGACAAACTCGCGTCGCGCATCAAAGTGATCTCCCGCATGGACATCTCCGAAAAGCGGGTGCCGCAAGACGGGAAGATGAAGCTCAAGATCGGCCCGGACCGGGTGATCGATTTCCGGGTCAGCACCCTGCCCACGCTGTTCGGCGAGAAGATCGTGATCCGTATTCTCGACCCCAGCAGTGCCAAGGTGGGTATCGATGCGCTGGGGTATGAGCCGGAGGAAAAAGAGCGTCTGATGGAAGCCATCGGGCGCCCGTAT
>NZ_JBFJMY010000088.1:0-12712 GCF_041633695.1 Hydrogenophaga sp. | reverse complement strand
TGTTGCTGCCCGGAATGTTCAGTCCCACAAACAGAATTTGACCCGATGCGAAGCGCGTGTTTTCCGACAGTTTTTGCCCTGGCCGGCCCTGCTGGTTCAGTTTCATGCGTTGCTGGCCCCAGCTGGTGGGTTGGGCAAACAGCACCTGGCGCAGGTGGTCCAGGCGCTCCAGGCTGTTGTAGCCACCGTTGTTGCTGCGGTGGCAGTCGGTCCATTCGTTGTCGCCCGGCACATAAATGGCTGGTTTCTTCAACTGGTTGAACATGCTCACCGCTTCGGTGTAGATGTTGTCGGTGCACTGGGAGCTGCCGTCTTTGATGTCGCCGTCGTAGATGGAGAACCGCGCGTCCGATCGGTTGATGCTGTCGATCACCGCTTGCGTCTGCTGGGCGTCTTGGTTCTTGGCGTAGGGCATGTCGCCCCACAGTGCAAAGCTGAACGGCTGTGCCGCAGCCAGACTGGAGAACGTGAGGGTGGCGATCAGTGCCAAGCGTTTGAAAATGGGGCGCATGCGGATTCCAAGCAAAGAAACCCGCATGTTGGCGCGCCCGTGTGTCGGTGGCGTGACGGGGCCCCGGCTTGCCGCTGGCCCGCGAGCCGGGCAGCGGCCGTCTGGGCGCTCAAGACTGGATGTAGTTTTCCAACTGGGAAATGGTCGCCTCTTGTTCGGCAATGATGTGGTCGAGGATGTCCCGGATCGACAGCATGCCCAGCACGGTTTCGCCGTCCACCACAGGCAGGTGGCGGATCTTCTTCTCGCTCATGAGCGCCATGCATTCTTTGGTGCGGGTTTTGGGCGACACCACCAGCACGTCGCGGGTCATGATTTCGGCCACGGTGGTGGTTCGCGAATTTTTGCCCAGCAGCGCCACTTTGCGGGTGTAGTCGCGTTCGGACACGATGCCCATCAGCTTGCTGCCCCGCATCACCGCCAAAGCGCCCACGCCGTGTTCGGACAGGACCTGCAGGGCCTCGAACACGGTAGCGTTGGGGGCGACGAAGCGCAGCGGGTGGTTGTTGAGTCGAAGCAGTTCGGCAACAGATTTCATGGCAGCACCTCCAATCCAGCGGGGTTGATGAAAATCCAGTGTAAGCCTCTAAGCCGGTTGCGCCTACCTTGTAATTGCTGCAAGACGTTGCCCTGGGCCATGCGGTGGGGGCAGCGCCGGGCGCGGGTTTCGGATGCCGGAAGTGCTGACCGCACCGAAACCCGAACCCGGCAACCGGGGGTCAAGCCGAAACATTGTCAAAAGCCTCTGCCGCCGCTGGCGGACAGAGGCCATGTCCTGGCGCGGCTGGCTCAGGCGGCCTTGGTCAGCTTGCCCGCGACTTGTTCGGACAACCAGCCAAAGCCCGCACCCACCACGATGGACAGGATGGTAGGCACGATCGCCGCTGTCGGCGTCATGTCCTTGCCCAGCAGGATCAAGCCCGCAACGCTGGCGAAACCGTACACGCTCGACGGAATGGTGGACAGAAACGGCAGGTGTGCCGCCAGCACGATCACCGCCGCGCCCAAGCCCACCGCCACCGGTGCGGCCAGACCACCCAGGGCGCCCAAAGGGCCGATCAGCATCACCGACACCATGCCCACCAGCGCACCAAAGGACATGCAGACCACCGTTTTCACCACCCCATCTGTTTTGCCCCCATTGTGAAAAAAGCTGGCCCAGGCCAAAAAGGCCTGCCATACCTGCATATGAAACGCGGCCAGAGGCCCCAGAAACAGCCAGGTGGCGGCGACGGCCAGCAGGCCAATGGAAATAGCCAGTGCGAACAACAAACTCATCAATGTCTCCTCGTTGGTGGAATAGAAAAATGCCCGTCCCGCAGGGGAAGGGCATTGCACACCGGTCAATTTCCATGCCATGGCGAGGTGGGGCCGTCTCAATTTGAGAAGAGCCTTGATTGCATTGCGCTTTCCAGCCTCCGGCTCGGGCGAGCGGGATGGTGTTGGCCGGTGCCTGTGCTGCTCCATGGCGCAAACGGTGTGCGCCAACGGAACAGCGGACCGGCTGCTGCGGTCCAGGCTGGCGCGCCGTTGAGCGTGCCGGCGTTCAGCGCGGGGAGGCCGCGCACGGGGGTAACCGGTTCAGCGCCCACCCGCCAGTGGCGGCCCCAGCCGCACGTTGACCTCGGCCGCATCGGGCTGGGCGAACACCGTGTTGTGCAGTTCGGTCAAGGGTCCGCCTCCCGGCTCCACGGCACCCGACGCGTCGTAGCCCACGGCTTTGAATTTCCACACCGCGCCCACGCGCTTGAGGTTGCCCACGTGCGCGCCATCGGGCAGATGCAGGCTGTAGACGCCGGCGTTGACGGCGCGCAGAGTGAGGGTAGGTGGCATGGCGTTGGTGTGGAGGCGTCGGACGGGCGAGCGAGGATGTTGGGTGTTCAGCCTGTGGCAAGGTCTGCAGCCTACCCGATGTGATGACCCGGGTGCTGCGGCGTTCGCTACCGGAAAAGGATGTGAACAGGCCTTAGTCCGGATCGGCCCCGAACACCGGGCTGCCGACTTCCACCGCTTCGACCTCGATCACACCCTCAAACAAATCGATGGCGGTGGCCGCCACCTGCGCTGTGTCGAGGTACGCATAGGCGCCGACACCGAGGGCGCCCACCACCGGCAGCCAGCGCGCCACGCCTTTGCCCAGCGCCCGCTGCGTCAACTGGGTTCCGATGCGGCGCGTGATGGCGCGGATGAGCAGCGGCGACGCGCGCCGCACCAGGGTGCGTTGGCCCACGCGGACCACCAGGTCGCGCAAGCCGTCTGCCGCCGTGTGCCGAAACAGGCAATACAGCAACTGTTCGGGCGTGAGCGTGCCGTGTTTGCCGTACAAGGCAGCGATGTCGGCGACCAGTTGTTTCTGGATTTTCCAGACCCCCACCATCTCGGGCAGTATCGTCAGCCAACCCACGGGCCCGGGCGGGAATGCCAGCGCTCCAGCGGCCAGCGCGGCTTTCGCGGCGGCGGTGTTGGCCCTTTTTCGAGCCGCTTGTTCGGGCGCTGGGATCGCGTGCGCTTTCGATGCCGGAATCTTGGCGACCAGGGGCAGGAGCGCTTGCACAAAGACGGACGAAGCGCCTGCGTCAGCGGGCTGCGTTGACGCTTCGGTTGGGGTTCGGGACTTTTTGGCTGGCATGGCATGCGTTCCTCAAAAAAAGCCGATGACCGTTGCGAGGCCTCATAGGAACAAGGCCGGGTCCACCATGGCGCGGTTGAGCATGACGCCCCAGTGCAGGTGCGGCCCGGTCACGCGCCCGGTGGCGCCGACCGCACCCAGCCGCTCACCGGCTTGCAGTTCGGCCCCGGCTTGGACATCGATGGCGCTCAGGTGGCACAGCATGCTGAGCAGACCGCCGCCGTGGTCCAGCCACACGGTGTTGCCGTTGAAGAAGTAGTCGCCGGTGTCGATCACGCGCCCGGCCAGTGGCGCCAGCACCGGCGTGCCGGTGCTGGCGGCGATGTCCATGCCGCTGTGCGGGTTGCGGCTCTGGCCGTTGAACACGCGGCGCAAGCCAAAGGAACTGGAACGCGGCCCAGCCACCGGCGCTCGCATGCGCAAGGCATCGGCTTGGCGCAGGCGTTCCGGCACTGGCTCGGTGAACGTGGCCATCACCTGTTCCAGGTGGCTGCGTTCGGCTTCGTACCGCGCCAGATCTTGCGGCGACAAATCCACATGGCCCGGCGCCACTTTCAGCCGCTGTTCGCGGTAGCGTTTGGGCACCACCGTGTGACTAAAAGACCGCTCCACACCGTCTACCTGCACCCAGACCTGGGCTTCGCCCGGCTCGGCGCTCAAAGGGATGCCGACCAGCACCGTCCAGTTGCTGGCATCGCCCAGCACCAGCAAAGGCACGTCGCCCGCGCGCGCCACCGGGCGGGCGATGGACGAACCCAGTGCCAACCGGACAACGCCGCCGGGCACGGGCGAGCCGGCCGGCCACACCGGTTCTGGCGCGGGTGGCGCGGCACCGGCTTGGGGCGCAAGACCCAGCGCTAGCAGCCCCAGTGCGGCCAGTACCGTGTGGCGGCGGGTGGCGCAGGCTGGGGTGCAAGGTGGCAGGCAATCGGGTCGTGGCATGGCGAGGGGGAGGGTGGGTAGACGCTGGGCAGGGCGGGGGCGGAAAGCTTGAAACCACATGCTACGCCTGCACGGTGGCGGTGCGTTGACGTGGCTGGGCTAGCATCACCCCATGAGCACCCAATACGAGAGCCTGCCTCTCCCCCACTTGTACCCCGACGCTTTCGGCGTTCCCGCCCCCTTGATCGAGGTGCCGCGCGAGCTTTGGCGCCGCCAGCCGGGTGTGTTCATCCGCCGGCTCGAAACCGCCGCACCCGTGGTGGAACCGTCTGGCGACGCGGACCCGGCGACAGCCACTGAGGCGGATGCCGCAGGGACGCCTGCAGTGCCTACAGCGCCCGCCGTTGCGCCGACCGTGCAGCGCGAACTGGTCGCGGGCCAGCTGGGGCTGGCGCCGCGCTGGGCCAAGTCGGCGTCCGATGCCCATTTGCGCGGGACCAAGCTGGTGAACGCACGCGCCGAAACGGTGACCACGTCGAACCATTTCCGCGACGCATGGCTGGCCGGCCAACGTTGCATCGTGCCCATGCAGTCCTTTCTGGAAGACGACTTCCGCTCCGGCAAGGCCGTGCCCACCCGCATCACCCGGATCGACGGCAAGCCCATGGGCGTGGCCGGTTTGTGGGAGTGCTGGGAAGGCAAAGACGGCGAAACCATCGTCAGCTACACCTTGCTCACAGTGAACGCCAACAGCCACGCCTTGCTGCACCGCTACCAGCAACCCGGCGCCGAAAAACGCATGCTGGCGGTGTTGAACGAAGGCGCGTTCGACGCCTGGCTGGGCGCCCGCGTCGACAAGGCGAAAGAATTCCTGCGCCCCTACCCAGCCACGCAACTCACCGCCAACCCGGTGGAGAAAAAGAAGCGCGACCCGCGCACCTGAAGCGGCTACCGCTGTGTGCGCGGTGGCGGCAGCCACTGGCCCAAGCGCAGACCGCCGGACATAAACCCACGGCTGCACGGAAGCGGCCAACTCGCTAGACTGGCCGCTCCCTCGACGCCCAACCAGGAACACCACCGCATGAAGTTTTACTACCACCCCTCCCCGAACCCGCTCAAAGTGGCGCTGATGTTGGAAGAAACCGGCCTGCCGTACGAACTGGTGCCGGTGGATACCCGCAAGGGCGAGCAGCACGCCGCCGCATACCTGGCCATCAACCCCAACGCCAAGACGCCTTCGCTGGTCGATGGTGATGCCGTGGTGTTCGACAGCAACGCCATCCTGATGTACCTGGCCGAAAAATCCGGCCAGTTCCTGCCCGACAACACGCCCGAGCAGCGCGCACAGCTGCATTCGTGGCTCATGTTTGTCGCCAGCGGCATCGGCCCGTATTCCGGCCAGGCGGTGCACTTCAAGCACTATGCGCCCGAACCCAAAGACTACGCGGTGAACCGCTACGACTTCGAAGCGCAGCGCCACTGGAACATCGTCAACGAGCGCCTGGCCACCCGGCCCTACATGCTGGGCGACAGCTACACCATCGTGGACATGGCGGTGTGGGGCTGGGCGCGTGCCGTGCCCTTCATCCTGGGCGCGGACGCCTGGGACAAGCTGCCGCACGTGAAGCGCCTGCTCGACGAAATCAACGCCCGTCCAGCCGCCCAACGCGCCGAAGCGCTCAAGACCCAGCACAGCTTCAAGGCCGACATGGACGACGCGGCGAAGAAGGCGATGTTTCCGCAGAACGCACGTCTGGCGGCGTGATTGTGTGAACAGGCCCTAGGAGCCTGCGCGGCAGAAGAAGCGTCGCTTGCAAAAAATCAGCGGTGTAGGATCGGAAGCCTCTCTAACCCGATCAAGGCAACGAGGCCATGAACCGCCCCCATTCCCGCCTACCCGTTGTCGCCGCCGTGGTGGTGCTGGCCGTTGTTGGCTACTTCGGCTGGCAGCACTTCAAGCCCACGCAAGCACCCGCCCTGGTGGAGGCACCCGTGGTGCCCACCCCGCTGGAGCCGCAAGCGGCCACGGAACCGGCCTTGCCCGATCCGTCAGCCATCCAGCACCCGATCGAGTCCATTGCCGAGGCCTCCCCCACAACGGCCGACACCGATCCGCTGCCCGCGCTGGCCATTTCCGACACCTTGGTCGGCGAGCGCCTGGCGGAATTGCTCAGCCGCCAAGACCTGCTCACCTTCTGGCAGACCGATGGTTTTGTGCGGCGTGTGGTGGCCACGGTGGACAACCTGGCGCGTTCGCATGCGTCTACCAAGCTCTGGCCCGTCAACCCCACCCCCGAACGCTTTTCCACGCGGCGCGGCGCCGATGGTGTGGAAACCATCCACCCCGACAACCGCCAGCGTTATGCGCCCCTGGTGCACATGATCGAGGCGGTGGACACGGCCAAGGCGGTGGCCGTCTACCGCAGCCTCTACCCGTTGTTTCAGCGCGCCTACGAAGAGCTGGGTTTTCCGGACGCGTATTTCAACGACCGGCTGGTGCAGGTGCTCGACCATTTGATCGCCACACCGGTGCCCACCGGGCCGCTGGCCATCACCCTGGTGGAAGTCAAAGGCACGGTGCCTTCGCTGCGCCCCTGGGTGCGGTACGAGTTCGCCGACCCGGCGCTGGAGTCGCTGTCGTCCGGGCGCAAGATGCTGCTGCGCACCGGCGCGGACAACCAGCGGCGCCTGCAGGCCAAGCTGAAAGACATACGCCAGCGCGTCGCCAAGCCGTAGGTTTGAACGGCGCAGAGCCGAGCGCGTGTCATCAAGCCTGCCAGACGCCAAAACCGGCCGAGCGCAGGTCGATGCCGATCTCGATCTCCCTTTCCACCGCCGCATCAAAGCTCATGGGGTTGAAACCCTCAAACAAATCGGGCAACAGGCGCAGGCCGTACTTCTGCACATAAGCGTTGGCCTGTATGCCGGCCTTGTGTTTGTCGAAGCGCACATCCGGGTCCAGGCCGGTCATGCCCACGTAGACACAGGGCTGGCCCTCGACGTAGCCGGGGTTGTTCTTGCGGAATTTGGCTTCCAGCAGCACGTCTTGGGACAGTTCGACCACGTAGACGTGGTGGTGGAGGCGTTTGCGGCGGGCCATGGTGGATGGGTGGGGGCTGACCTCGAATATAGGCGCCGTGCTGGATTCCCGTCTGCGGAAAAGGGAGCGAATTCTTGGGCGGTGTCGGCCACTGCCGTTGTGGTTGCGCCCCCGGTATTGTCCCGGCCAACAAGGCAAAATGGGGGCTATGCCAAAAATCAAAATGCTGAGCGGCGGCGCCGTTCAAGGGTTGGTCGCGCAACTCCAGGAATCGTTTTTGACCGAGACCGGTTGTGAGGTCGAATGCGTGTTCGACGCCGTGGGTGCGATCAAAGACGGCCTTGTCGATGGCGATAAGGCCGATCTGGTCGCGCTCACCGACGCACAAATCACCCAGATGGGCCGCGACGGCCACGTGGTGATGGACAGCGCCCGCATCCTCGGCGTCGTGAAAACCGGCGTGGCCGTGCGCAAGGGCGACCAGGTGCCCGATGTCAGCACCTCTGCCGCGTTGGAAGCCGCCCTGCTGGCGGCCGAGGGCATTTACATTCCCGACCCTGAGCAGTCCACCGCCGGTGCCCATATTCTCAAAGTGCTGAGCAAGTTGGGCATTGACGGTGACGAGCTCGCGGCGCGCCTGCACATTTTCCCCAACGGCGAAGAAGCCATGGCCGAGCTGGCCAAGGCCAAAGGCAAAGGCTTGCTGGGCTGTATTCAAACCACCGAGATCCGGTTTGCACCGGATGTTGTGGTGGCAGGACTCCTGCCGGGCAACCTGGGCCTGGCCACCATTTACACCGTGGCCGTCACCACCCAATCGAGCAACCCCGTGTACGCGGCGCAATTCATCAGCAAGCTGATCGGGCCCGATGCCGCGCCGCTTCGCATGGCCATTGGTTTCGAGGCCTGAAGGACGCAGCGTTTTCGCGTCGGTTGGATGGCTTAGGCCAGGCAGCGGGGCCGTCAACGCCTTGCCCAGCAGGGTTGCATGGAGCGTGTGGCGCGCTCCTTTTGCGGCCAGAAATGGGAATCTGACCCCAAAAAGTGGAGGGGCGTATAGTGGTCCATGACCTCGCTGGCCTGTTCAAGACGTAACGGCCAGCGTCCTGGCGGCGCATAGGCAGCGCTGCTATTCGCCGCTTTTCGGCTTTGCCGCCGTTCTGCCCCGCTCCTGTATCGCCTCCCTTCAGACGGGCTTCACGCCGCTTGTGCGCCGTGTTCGCTCCACGCCATGCCCTCGGGGTTTGGCCGGCCAATTCCCCCATTTCGTTGCGCAAACCACCGCCAGCGCCAGACCAGCCGTCTGGGCGTTGGGCTTTGCGCGCCGCGGCCTTGGCTGCGCCTTCGACCTCGCTTTTGAACCTCTCAGGAAACCCCATGAATCCAATGCAATTCGGTGTGATCGGCACCTCCAGAAAAATCGACGAGCAACGCGTGCCGCTGCACCCGGCGCATTTGCCGCGCCTGCCCGAAGCCTTGCGCCAGCGCCTGATTTTTGAAGAAGGTTACGGCGAGCCCTTTGACGTGTCCGACGCCGAACTGGCCGCGCTCACCGGCGGCACGGCCAGCCGCCACGCCTTGCTGGCCGATCTGGGTAACGTCATCGTCGCCAAGCCCGTGCTGGCCGACCTGGAAGAACTGAAAGTGGGCGGCGTGATGTGGGGCTACGTGCATTGCGCGCAACAACGCGCCATCACCCAAGCCGGCATCGACCGCAAGCAGACGCTGATCGCGTTTGAAGACATGTACATCTGGAGCCCGAGCGGGCAAGAAGGGCGCCACACCTTCTACAAAAACAACGAGATGGCCGGCTATTGCGCCGTGCTGCACGCCTTGCAACTCAAAGGCATAGACGGCCACTACGGCAACCAGCGCAAAGCCATCATCTTCAGCTTTGGCGCCGTGAGCCGAGGTGCCATCTACGCCTTGAAGGCCCACGGCTTTCGCGACATCACCATCTGCATCCAGCGGCCCGATCACGAAGTGCGCGAAGAAGTGCTCGATTGCCACTACGTGCGCATCCAAAAGGGCGGCCCGGGCGAAGCGCGCATGCTGGTGGTGGAACACGATGGCAGCTCACGCCCACTCACCGAACTGATCGCCGAATCCGAAATCATCATCAACGGCACCTACCAGGACACGGCCAACCCGTTCATGTACGTCAATGAAAGCGAAGTGGCCTGCCTCAAACCCGGCTGTCTGGTGATCGATGTGAGCTGCGACGCGGGCATGGGCTTCTTCTTTGCCAAGCCCACCACCTTTAAAAAGCCCATGTTCAAGGTGGGCAGGGTCGACTACTACGCGGTGGACCACACGCCCAACTTCCTGTGGGAAAGCGCCTCACGTTCCATCTCGGCGGCGATGATCGTGTACATGGACGTGGTGCTGGGCGGCCCCGCCAGCTGGCAAGCCAACGAGACCATTCGGCGCGCCATCAACATCGAAGACGGCGTGGTGCAAAAGCCCCACATCCTGGCGTTCCAGGGACGGGAAATGGCCTACCCCCATGCGCCGTTGTCGGCCCTGCCTTTGGCGGCGTGAGCAGGCCTTACGCGGCCGATGAAGGCATGGTCGGTCGCGTGTCGCGCAGGTGTAGCGCGTGCCAAAGGGCTTGCAGAACCTAAGCGCGTTCGTCCAGCATGAGTTGAACGGTGGCAACGCGTTTTGCGCAATGTTTCAGACCGTGCCCACGTGGACCACGGCATGGCCATGAATGAGCTGGTTTCGGCATGCGACGATCTGCCTCAGGTCTGGAACGCGCTCCCCCGGCGATGTATCCAACTCGGCCAACTGGCTCAGCGCCTCGCCGATCACTTCACATTTCCGTTCGACCGCTGCCTGCACCCGTTCATTTCCCGCATAGGCTGTGGCGTCCATCCCGGTCGTGAACGACTGGATCGCCAGTGCCGCTTCGCGCACGTCCCATAAGAAGGCGCGAGGGTCACGCTGCATAGACGGCTTCGCGGTTGCGGTTGATGCTGGCCAGCACGCTTTCACTTCTTCTTGTCTTGTTTGACAGGGTATTGCCGGGCCGTTTGAGTGATCTGCCCACAACGCGTTCCGTTTATGGTGGGCGGATTCAAGTCTGAAGTGCAGCACCTGCGTTCCAGGAAACCCGGCACCTGGCCGGGCCGCCGGTTAACATGCCGCCATGATCCGAGACGACCGCCTGCCGCGCGATGCACAAAGCATTCTGGAACTGGCCGCGCGGTCGATGTTCGAGCTGTTTGCCAATGCCAGCGAGGGCATGATGCTGGTGGACCGGCACGAAAAAGTGGTTTGGATCAACGACCAGTACCGCCGCTTCCTACCCGCCCTGGGCTTTGAGCGCGAGTCCGACTTTGTGGGCCACCCGGTTTCCAGCGTGGTGCAAAACACGCAGATGCACCAGGTGCTGGCCACCGGCAAGCCGATATTGATCGACTTGTTGTCCAACAAGGCCGGTACCTTTGTGGTGAGCCGCATTCCTCTGCGCGACGACGGCGGCGAGGTGATCGGGGTGCTGGGCATTGTGTTGTTCGACCACCCGGAGACCACCTTGCAGCCGCTGATCGCCAAGTTCGCGCGGCTGGAGCAGGACCTGAGCGATGCGCGGCGCGAGCTGGCCAGCCGGCGCCGCAGCAAATACACCTTTGCCAGTTTTGTCGGCAGCAGCGCGGCGGCGCTGGAGGTGAAGCGCCAGGCCCGGCGCGCTGCGCTCTCGAACAGCCCGGTGCTGCTGCTGGGCGAAACCGGCACCGGCAAGGAGCTGTTGGCGCATGCCATCCACGCCGCTTCGTCGCGCGCGGGGCAGCCGCTGGTGAGTGTGAACATGGCGGCGGTGCCCGACACCTTGCTGGAAGCCGAATTTTTTGGCGTGGCCCCTGGTGCCTATACCGGGGCCGACAAAAAAGGGCGCGATGGCAAGTTCAAGCTCGCCGATGGCGGCACGCTGTTTCTCGACGAGCTGGGCGATATGCCGCCCGCCGTGCAGGTCAAGCTGCTGCGCGCCCTGCAAGAAGGCGAAATCGAGCCGCTGGGCTCCAACAAACTGGTGCAGTTTGATGTGCGCGTGGTGGCCGCCACTTCGCGCGAACTGGCGCAACTGGTGCAGGACGGGCGGTTCCGCGAAGACTTGTACTACCGCCTGAACGTGTTGCCGATACGGGTGCCGCCCTTGCGCGAACGCCAGGACGATTTTCCGGTGCTGATCGAAGCCCTGTGTGAAGACATCGCCGCGCGCGGTGGTGGCTCCCAGCTGGAACTCGACACCGCCGCGCTGGCCTTGCTGACGGCCCAGGTTTGGCGCGGCAATATCCGGGAACTGCGCAATGTGCTGGAGCAGCTGGCCTTGCGCAGCGACAACCCGCACATTGGTGCCGAGCAGGTCAGGGCGGTGCTCAACGCGGCTGGCATGTCCATGGTGGCCGCGCCACTGCGGGCAGGCCCGGCGCCGGTGGTGGCTCTCGACGCCGAGGTGCTGCGCCCTTTGCCCGAACAGATCGCCGAGCTGGAGCAGCGCGCCATCGCGCAGGCGCTGTCCCGAACCGGTGGCAACCGGGCGGCCGCCGCGCGCCTGCTGGGCATCTCGCGCGCCAGCTTTTACGACAAGCTGGGTGCTGCGGATGTGTCTGAAATTTAGACGTATGTCTGGTATTTAGACACTTAAAGATGCGCAAACATGTCTGAATTTCAGACATTTCGTGCCAGCGCTTGCAATTAGTTCAAGAAAATCAAGGCGCTTCTGGCTTGGCACGAAGTCTGCGTTGAGAAAGCACGGCTTTCCAGCTGTGACCAATTCCAACAGGAGACAAGACATGCCCCATACCAGCCGCCGCCTCGCGGTGATCGCGCTCGCCTGCGCCGCCACCCTCGGTTTTGCCCAGGCCCATGCCGAAGAAATCCGCATCGCCCACATCCACAGCCTGACCGGTCCGCTGGAAGCCTATGGCAAGCAGACCACCACCGGTTTCATGATGGGCCTGGAATACGCCACCGGCGGCACCATGATGGTGGCGGGCAAAAAATTGGTAGTGATCGAGAGGGATGACCAGGGCAAGCCCGATCTGGGCAAAAGCTTGCTGGCAGCGGCTTACTCGGACGACAAAGCCGATATCGCCGTTGGTCCCACCTCGTCTGGCGTGGCGCTGGCCATGCTGCCGGTGGCCGAGGAATACAAAAAGATCCTGGTGGTGGAGCCCGCCGTGGCCGACTCGATCACGGGCGAGAAGTGGAACAAGTACATCTTCCGCACCGGCCGCAACAGCAGCCAGGACGCGATCGCCAACGCGGTCGCCATGGACAAGCCCGGCACCGTGATCGCCACGCTGGCGCAGGACTACGCTTTTGGCCGCGATGGCGTGAAGGCGTTCAAGGATTCGATCAAAAACGCCAAGCTGGTCCACGAAGAGTATTTGCCCACCGGCACCACCGACTTCACCGCCGGTGCGCAGCGCCTGATTGAAAAGCTCAAGGACCAGCCGGGCCGCAAGGTGATCTTCATCATCTGGGCCGGCGCCGGCAACCCGTTCAAGATCGCCGACATGGACTTGAAGCGCTACGGCATCGAGATCGCCACCGGCGGCAACATCCTGCCGGCCATGGCGGCCTACAAGAACTTCCCCGGCATGGAAGGCGCGGCCTACTACTACTTCGGCATCCCGAAGAACCC
>NZ_JBFJMY010000087.1:0-12777 GCF_041633695.1 Hydrogenophaga sp. | reverse complement strand
TTTGCAAAGCAGTCATGGCCACGATTGTGGGCTTTTGCGCCCAGCCGCGCTGCCACCGGTCGACATGCCCGTCCACGGCAAGGGCTTGTCGCCCGGGCCAGCCAGCCGCCCTATCATGCGTGGTAGTCGGCTTCAGCCACCTGGCACCCCCACACCGCCCACCCATGACCACCCCCGAAACGCCCAGCCCCGCCCAGGCGCCATTGGCCCCCAGTCTGCGCTGGCTGTTGTGGCTGGCCGGTTCGGTGTCGCTGTTGCTGGCACTGGTCGGCGCCCTGCTGCCCGGCGTGCCCACCACACCGTTTGTGCTGCTCGCCGCCGCCTGCTACGCCAAAGCCTCACCGCGCCTGCACCGCTGGATGCTCAACCACCGCTGGCTGGGACCGCCCTTGCGCGACTGGGAACGCGACCACAGCCTGAGCCGCCGCACCAAGACCGTGGCTGTGCTGTCCATGCTCATCAGCGTGGGTGCTTCGACTTGGGTGCTGCGCGGCGAACCGGTGTGGCAAGGCGTGCTGGTGGCCGCTGGTGCGGTGGGGGCCTGGGTGGTGTTGCGGATTCCTACGCGGCGGTAAGGCCCTCCAACTCAAGCTGGAGAGCGGCGACACGCGCCGCAACCGCCCCGCTCACTGCAGCCGGGTGCCGGATGCACACGCGTCCATCAGCTTGGTGAAGCGAGACGCTCGTGTCTCGGACTTGCGGGCACTGGCCATCCAGTGCAGAACACGCTTGCGGTAGCTCGGTGGCGTGCTTTCAAAGTAGCGCCAGGCGGTCTTGTGCTTTTGAAATGCGCTCAACTCTGCAGGCGAAAGCGGGGCCTCTTCTGGCTGCTCGTGCGAATAGATGCGGGAATTCGCTTCGAGGCGGTGTGCGAATGCCTGGGCGCCCGCCGGGCTGACCCGGCCACCCGCCAGCAGCGCTTCGAATTTCGCGATGTTGACCGCGCTCCACGTGGAGTCCGGCCGGCGCGGCGTGAACCGGATGCGGTACGCCTGCTCATCGATGCGATGGCGCACGCCGTCGATCCAGCCGAAGCACAGGGCTTCATCAACCGACTCGGACCAACGCATGCTGGGTCGCCCGGAACCGACCTTGTAGTAACCCACGATCAACTCGGCCGAAGTGGCCGCGTGTTGTTCGAGCCAGCGCCTGAAGGCCGCCGGTGTCGCGAAAAAGCGCGGTTCAGCCATGGGCGTCACGGCCTGTGGCCCGGTGCTGGGCCAGCGCCCAAGCCAGCGACGACATCGGCCATCCCCAGGCGGCGCTCACAGCTAGAGCCCATGGGCGGTATGCCACGCTGCCAGCGACTTGTCGGGATAGTGCTCGAAGCGGGGATCGTTTGGCCCACCCTCGGCTTCGACCCACGGCGCTTTGGAACCCAGCATGCAGTGCACGTTCTCGGGTGGCTGGGGCAGCGGTGTATCGATCGCGCTCGCGTGCGGGTGCACGAGCTCGGGCCAGGTCGGGTCCCAGAGCCACAAAGCGCTGCCACAGCGCGAACAGAAGTAACGCCTGCCGCTGCTCGGATGGGTACCCGCGCCGTCCTCGTCGGGCATTTGCGCGCGGTAGATCCGCAGGTAGCGCTTGCCGCGCACCTTCATGGTCTGTGTGGTCGCGCCCAGGTTGATGGCGTAGCCACCACCGCCAGCGGTCTTGCGGCAGATCGAGCAATAACACCGCATGAAAGGAACCGGCGAATCCGATTCGACCGAGAACTTGACGCTGCCGCAATGGCAAGAGCCTTCGAGATGCATCTTGTCTCTCCCTAAAAAAATGGGCTTGGCTACGGACAGTACTTGTGCCGGCCAGCGGCCGCAACGCTTGTTCGGCAAGAACCTGGCACGGTCAATCGTTCAGGCCCTTACCCGCCAGCATTCTCGGCGCGCACTTTTCAATCCGGGACACGCGTGTCTTGGCTTGTTTGGCCGCCGCGATGTGCAGCATGTAGCCCCGCTGGCGGCCGGGGGTGAGGGCTTCGAATGCGGCCCTCAAAGCGGGCGACTCTGCCAGCGCCTGTTGCAACTCCGGTGGGCGTTCAAACGCTTGCGTCTTCTTCATCACAACCTGCTGGCCGGATTTTTCCAGCGCGATCACCTCGGCCACATACGCCTTCAGCACCGCACGCTGCCGCCGGATATCGGCTGCGGACGTGAACCGCACCTGCCGCGCCGCCTGCACGTTCTCGGTCTGGCGAACGAGGATGTTCTGCCCGTCCTTCAGCAGCGCACCTTTGAAAAACAGGAGTGCGCAATATTCCTTGAAACCGTGCAGCAAGACCACGTTCCGGCCTTCCAGCGTGTAGCAGGGCTTGCCCCACTTCAGCGTCTCGTCCAGCCCACACGACAACACCAGCTCGCGCAGCAAGGCGAACTCTTGCTGCCACCGCTGGGTGTGGGCCATGAACTCATCTGCGTTGGTGTGCTCCATGGGAGGCCCTCTCTCAATCGTTGAACAGGCTTGGCGGGAACCGCTGGGTTAGGTGGCAGTCACTTCCAGAAGCGGGCCATAGGTCTGCTCCCAAAGGAGAAAGTGCGGCTCCCCTACGGTAAGCAGGTACTGTGCGAGGTCCTTCACTTCTGTCGGCCCATCCTTCTTCCCTGTGGCCGAGAGAATTTTGCAGTACGCGAGCGCAGCGCGAACAAGTAGCTGCGCATTTGGGTACGTGAACATCGCAAGGCGCTGTTCGACCAGGACACCAAGTAAGGGGTGGACCACGGGCGGTCCGAACGAGGATGAAGGGTGCACCGCTTCATCGCGAAAGCGATAAACCTCGGATAGGACGCTAGCCAGCTCGACTATCCTCTTTGGCTTGAGCCCGAAGGATCGCTTCAGTTGCTCAGCGACAAGCGCCGACCGCTTCGCTCCTGAGCCGTCCGACGCTCGTGGTGCCCGCCGAGCGGGAGGCATGCAGTCCCTTGATGCGGCGTACAGTGCCTCAAAGAAAGTCGCGCCTGCCACGATTGCTTGCATCGCAGCTTTGAAGGTAGCCTGAAGTAGTTCACCTACCTTTCCTCCTTCAGCATGGGCAACGGCCATCGCCTCATGCGCGACCTTCGCATATGCCAGATGTTCAAGTGCAATTTCAAGCCAGTGGACTGATGTGTCAAGGCGGAAGAGCAGCGCCTTCAGTTCTACCTTTGTCTCACCACTTTCATCAAGCGCAATAGAAAGCCCGCCTGCAGGGATTCGAAGTGCTACTCCCCGAGTTATGTGAAAGCCGGCAGTTGTTTGCGGTGGGGCTGTGGGAGACTTGGGCATCTACAGCCTAGCTTTGATGTAGTCCGCGCTTCACCGGATACTCACCATCACTAATCGCTACGAGCACGTCCACCAGACACTTCCTCAATCAGCCCTTCGCCCGCCGCGCCAGCACCTCGAACGCGGGCAAGGTCTTGCCCTCCAGCACTTCGAGGAAAGCACCGCCGCCGGTGGAGATGTAGCCCACGTCTTTTTCGATGCCGTACTTGGCAATGGCGGCCAAGGTCTCGCCGCCGCCTGCGATGGAGAAGGCGCTGGAATCGGCAATAGCCTGTGCGATCACCTTGGTACCGTTTTCGAACGCCTCGAACTCGAACACGCCCACCGGGCCGTTCCAGACGATGGTGCCGGCCTGCATCAATTGCTCGGCCAGCAGCTTGGCGGTCTCGGGGCCAATGTCCAGGATCAGGTCGTCGTCGGCCACCTCGGTGGCTTTCTTGACCGTCGCCTTTGCCGTCGGGCTGAACTCCTTGGCGGTGACCACGTCGGTGGGAATCGGCACGGCCGCGCCGCGCGCTTGCATGGCGGCGATCACGGCTTTGGCCTCGTCCAGCAGATCGGGCTCGGCCAGGCTTTTGCCGATCTTCAAACCGGCGGCGAGCATGAAAGTGTTGGCGATGCCACCACCGACGATCAAGCCGTCTACGTTGTTGGCCAGGCTTTTCAGAATGGTGAGTTTGGTGCTGACCTTGGAGCCGGCCACGATGGCGATCAGCGGGCGTTTCGGGTTGGCCAGGGCCTTGCCAATGGCGTCCATCTCGGCGGCCAGCAAAGGCCCGGCGCAAGCCATGGGCGCGGTTTCGGCGATGCCGTAGGTGGTGCCTTCGGCGCGGTGGGCGGTGCCAAAGGCGTCGTGCACGAAGATGTCGCACAGCTCGCCCAGGGTCTTGGCGAGTTCGGGATCGTTCTTTTTCTCGCCCTTGTTCAGGCGGCAGTTTTCCAGCAGCACGACTTCGCCGGGCGCGACGGAGAACTCGCCCTCGATCCAGTTCGATACCAGGCGCACCGAGCGGTTCATGAGCTGGCCCAGGCGCGCAGCCACGGGTGCCAGCGAGTCGGCGGGTTTGAACGCGCCTTCGGTGGGGCGGCCCAGGTGGCTGGTGACCATGACGGCGGCACCGGCGTCGAGCGCCATTTGAATGGCCGGGATGCTGGCGCGGATGCGGGTGTCTTCGGTGATGTGGCCGGCATCGTCTTGCGGCACGTTCAGATCGGCGCGGATGAACACGCGTTTGCCTTTGGCCAGGCCGTTGGCGCAGAGGTCGGAGAAGCGGATGAATTGCATGGCAGTGCCCTAGAAGGCGAGAGGAAAAGAAGGGGTTCCAGCCGCATTGTAGGAAATGCCCGCCGGGGTGTGCCACCCAGTGCCCAACCCAGCAGGCTGGCTGGCGCCACCCCCCCCTTCACCGCGTCAAGGTTTCAGGCGCGCAGGGTCTGCAAAGCCGCGCCCCAGGTGGGCGAGCAGGCGGCGCACCAGGGGGCGGCCCAGGGCTGCGGCCAACACACCCACGGCCGCGCCTGCGAGCACGTCGAACGGAAAGTGCACGCCCAAGGCCACGCGGCTCCAGCTGATCAGCAGCGCCAGGGCCGGGAAGACCCAGCGCACCGGCCGCCAGCGCGCGGGGCCCGCCGACAAACGCCACCAGCCCGCAGCGGCAAAGGCCCAGGCCACGCTGGCGTGGCTGCTGGGAAAGCCGGGCGTGTTTTTGTGCTCCAGCCACAGCTGGCCCAGGCCGAGCGCAAAGGGACGGGGCATGGGCCACACGCCCGCGATGCTGTGGGCCAGCAACCAGGCCAGGGCCATGGCGGCCAGCATGTGCACAGCGGTACAGCGCACACCCGGGCGCCCCAAGGCGACGGTGAGCAGCACGCCCAGCAACAGGCTGGGCGGCAGCGCGGTAGAGCACAGGCGGACCAGCGCCAGCCAGACGGGCGGCGTCTGGGCCGAGAGGTTGATCCAGAGAAAGAGCTGGTCGTGGAGGTTGGTCATCGGGCTTGTGCCTGCGCCGCACACGCCCACCCGCACAGCCCATGGGCATGCCGGAGGCGCCCACAGGGCCGGGAACATGAGGGGATGGAACCGGGGCAAGGCATGGCCCCGACTGTGGTCGCCCCAGATTAACGGCGCCTTATTTCAAGGCCGTGTCAGCAAGGCCCTGCCGAGGCCCAGCAGGTCCGTTTTTTTGCACAGCCGGTTCGCGGGTTCCATGCGAACCGGGTCGCATCACGGGCCGGTGGTGCGCGGGCCTTCGCAGGGTGCCAAGGCGTCCAGCCCGCGCTGGTACACCTGCGTTTTCACGTCCATGAGGCCGAGCACGGTGTGGAAGTAGTGGTCGTGCGAGATCGGCGCCGCGCCCTGCTTGCGCAAGCAGTCCATGCCCAACCCCATGCGCTTTTGCAGGCCGGGCGAAAACCAGGCCACCATGGGTACGTGGGTTTGTTCGGTGGGCGCAAAAGCGTAGGGCACACCGTGCAGGTAGAGGTTGTTTTCGCCCAGCGATTCGCCGTGGTCCGAGACGTAGATCAGGCCGGTGTCGTTGCCGCCGTCCTGCGCGCGTTTTTGCAACCACTGCAAGGTCTGGCCCAGAAAGTAGTCGGTGTAGGCGATGGTGTTGTCGAACGCGTTGACCAACTGCTCGTGCGGGCACTCCGACAGCGTGTTGCTCGCGCATTCGGGCACAAAGGGTTTGTGCTCGGCGGGCGTGCGCCTGAAGTAGGCCGGGCCGTGGCTGCCCATCTGGTGCATGACCAGCACCACGCCTTTGGCGCGGCGCACCGGGTCGAGTGCGGCCAAGCGGGTGTCCAGATCGGCCAGCAGAGCCGCGTCAAAACATTCACCGCCTTCGCACAGGGCGGGCAGTTGCAGGTCGGCGGTGCTGACGTTGGGCACGCGGTCGCAAGCGCCCTTGCAGCCCGACTGGTTGTCGATCCAGAGCACGGCCAAGCCCGCGCGCTGCAGCACGTCGAGCAGGCCTTCGGTCCAGGGGCCCTGCTCCTGGCGCGAGAGCGGCGAGAACATGCAGGGCACGGAGACTTCGGTGTTGGTGCCACAGGAAGTCACGTCGCTGAAATACACCAGATCACCACCGGCCTGCCATTGCGCGAGTGCCGGTGTGGTCTGGCGCGCATAACCGCCCAGGCCGAAGTTCGCTGCCCGTGCGGTTTCACCCACCACCAGCACCAGCAAGGGCGGGCGCGCCTGGCCGTCGTACGCGGGGCCGAGCTGGGCGTCTTCACCCACGCGCCGCAGCACCCGGGCTTCGTGCGGCAGTTGTTGCGCCAACAGCTTGCCGCCGGCGTACACCGTGTTGAGCGGGTTGATCATGAAGCGCAGCGACTTGTGGTTGCGCATGAGCGAGGCCATGTCCTGGTAGACCAGCAAGGCCACGCCCACCGCAGCGGCCAGGGCCAGCACGGCGGTGAGCAGGTTGCGCCACAACTGGCTGCCCAGGGGCCGCCAACCAATCGGCACGCGCCACAGCAGAAACAGCGGCGGCAGCATGACCAGCGCCCAGGTGATCAGCAAGCCGGGTGACAACAGATCGCGCACCTCGCGCGCATCGGTGTGCAACACGTTGACCAGCATGGTGCTGTCGATCACGGTGCCGTACTGCAACATGAAGTGGGTGTTGGAAGCGGTGATGACCAGCAGCAGCACCGCCACAGGCTTGAACACACCGGGCCAGGCCAGCAGGCTGAGCAGCGCCGCAATGGCGAATGCGATGACCAGACCCAGGCCGATGGCGAACGGCAGTGCGCCCATTCCGGCCTGCGCCTGTTCGGGCAAGGCAAAAAAGTATTGCCACAAAGCCCGGTTGCCCACCAGGGCCAGCCACAGGCTCAACAAACACACGGCCCACAGCGGTTTGGCGCCGTAGCTGAGCGAACCGCTCATGGGCGGCAGACCCGCACGGAGCGAGGCGGGGGAGCGGTTCAAAAGGGACACAGGATTCCTCAATCAAGTACAAACCAGACCGGCCAGACCGACCTGAGGCCGCCGGAGAAGACAGATCGTGCACGCACACGAATCAAGGGATTTTCGTCGACGCCAGAGCCTGCTTCCAGCGCAGGCGGAAACAGGTGGTCATGGGCGGGCGGGGGCGCACACGCTGCAAGTCGGCGCCGCTGCTTTGGGCGATGCGTTGCACCAGACGCAGGCCAAGGCCCAGACCCAGGCCATCGTCTGCGGTCTGTGCGCCAGACGCGGCACCGGCACGCTGGCCGTCGTCGCTCACGGACACGCCCACGGCGTCGCCATCGCGCCAGACCTCAACCCACACCTGGGTGCCAGCGGGGGTGTGGCGCAGGGCGTTGCTGACCAGGTTGCGCAGGGCCAGCTCGAGCAGCATGGGCGCGCCGGGTATGTGGATGCGCTCGTCGGGCTGCTCCAGCGACAGTTCGTGGCCGCTGTCGTGCGCCTCCTGGGCGTGCGCGGCCAGTACCTGGGCCGCGATCTCGCCGAGATCGGCGCTGCGGGCCATGGCCACACCCGCACCCACGTGGGCCGGCCGTTGCGCGCGCGCCAGATCGAGCAGCTGCGACAGGATGTGCCCGGCCCGCAGCGACTCTTGCTCCATGCCTTCCAGCGCGTGCGCAAAATCCGGCATGTCGGCCGGGGTTTGCGCCGGGTGGGCGGTCAGCGCGTGGCGCGCCGCGTTGGCCTGCAAGGCAACCGAGGCCAGGGGGGTGCGCAGTTCGTGCGCCACGTCCGACGCGAACTCGCGCTCGCGCAAGGCCTGCGCCTGCAAGCCATCCACCAACTGGTTGATGGCCGAGACGGTGCTGCCGAATTCGCGAAAGCGGTGTTGGGGCTCCAGCCTTTGTCCGGCCATGCCATCGAGCTGCGCGATTTCCTGGGACAGGGCATCCAGCGGGCGCAAGCCGCGCCGGATCGCCCACCACAAGAGCAAGCCCACCAGCGGCATGACCAGGAGCGCGGGCAGCGCAATGTGTGCGGCCATGTCGGCGCCCAGCGCGTCGCGGTGCGCCATGTCCATCAGCACCGCCACGCGCCGCTGGCCGCCAGAAGGCCCGGGCGGCGCCACATAGGCGCGCCACCGCCTGGGCAGCTCCGCCCCCTGGTCCACACCGCGGTTCACTCCCCGGTCCAGCAACACGGAAAAACCCGGCCGCTGCAGCAGCGACAGGTCCACGCCGGAGGCGAGGTGGTGGGTGTCGGTCGCCAGCCGATCGCCGTCCCAGACCAGCACCGACATGTCTTGCACGTACTCTTGCGCCGGCGCAACCGGAACCGGCTTTGGCAGCACCGCCTGCTGTGGCGCGGTGCTCATCCACAGGCGCGAGACGGCGACGAGCTGGCCGTCGGTGAACTTGTTCGTTTCGCGCCGCGCGGTGGAAAAGGCCACCACCACCAGCGCGGCCCAGACCAGCGCGAGCACGCCCAGCGCCCAGAACAGCAAATGGCGCCCGAGCGTGGGCCGGGCGCTGCCGCTGGCCGCATTCATGAAGAACGGCGACCCGAAGGCGCTGTCGGTGGCGCTGCTTCGCGCGGCACGAAGTAGCCCACGCCACGCACCGTCTTGATCAGCGACTCGCCCAGCTTGCGCCGCAAGTGGTGGATGTGCACCTCGATCGCATTGCTCTCCAGCGCTTCGCCAAAACCGTACAAGGCCGCCTCCAGCCGCGTCTTGGACAAGACCTGCGGCCGCGCTTGCAGCAAGGTCAGCAGCAGCGCGTATTCCTTGGCGCCCAGCGACACCGGCACACCCGCCAGATGCACGCAGTGGGCGGCCGGGTCGAGCACGAGCGCGCCGTGCTCGATCAAAGGGTGGCTGCGGCCACCTGCGCGGCGCAGCATGGCGCGCAGGCGGGCCAGCAGTTCGTGGGCGTCAAAAGGTTTGATCAGGTAGTCGTCGGCGCCGCTGTCCAGGCCCTGGATGCGGTCGCTCACGCCGTCGCGCGCGGTCATGATCAGCACCGGCATATCGGGCCGGGGCAAGCTGTCGGGGGAACCCGGGCGTTCGGCCGTGCCACGCAGGCGGGCCAGCAAATCGAGCCCATCGCCGTCGGCCAGGCCGAGGTCGAGCAGCATCACGTCAAAGGGTTCCACCAGCAGGGCTGACCAAGCTTGGTTCAGCGAAGCGCAAGTGTCCACGGCGTAACCCGCTTCTTTGAGCGAGGCCACCAAGCCCCGGGCAATGCCGGGATCGTCTTCCACCACCAATGCACGCATGTATTTGAAAACCCAAAAATCCGGATAGGACGAAGCCCGGTCGGCAAGGAGCCTGCGTCTCTTCTCTGCCGCGCAGACTCCCAGGCCCGATGGTATGCCTGCGGCCTTAAGGATCCATTAAAGTACGGCGCCTATCATGGCCCGGCTCCTGTACCCGCCGCAACCCAGCCCCGCCATGTCTGCCACATCCACGTCCTCATCCCCCGCCCCACTTTCCCGCCACTTGCTGCTTTTCTTGGGCGCGGTGGTGTTGACCCTGGCCTGGGAACTGCTGGGTGCCGATCTGGCGGTGATGCATTTTTTTGGTTCGGCCCAAGGCTTTCCATTGCGCAGCAGCTGGTTGATGGAGACGCTGTTGCACGACGACTTGCGCAAGCTCGGTGTGGTGCTGTATGCGCTGGTGTGGGTGTGGGCGCTGTGGCCGCAGCGCTGGAGCGCGGGCCACTGGCCGGTGTTCCAGATCGGGCGGCGCGAGCGCATCTGGCTGGGGGTTTTGGTCACCGCCTGCTTGCTGGCGATCAACCTGATCAAGCGCAGCAGCGCCACCAGCTGCCCTTGGAGTCTGAGCGAATTTGGCGGTGTGGCGGCCTATGTGTCGCACTGGAACCTGTGGCTGACCGACGGTGGCCCGGGGCATTGTTTTCCCGGTGGGCACGCGTCCAGCGCGTTCGCGTTCATCGGTCTGACCCTGCCCTGGCTGGAGCCCAGTACCGGCCCGGGCCACCCCGCTCCCAACACCCAGGCCTGGCGCTGGCTGGGTCTGATCGGCGTCATCGGGATCTTCCTGGGTGCGGTGCAAACCCTGCGCGGCGCCCACTACCCCAGCCACACACTGTGGACGCTGCTGATCTGCTGGGGCGTTTCCTGGGCGCTGTGGCGCCTCGGCCGCCCCTGGCTCGCGCGCAGCGCGGCTACCAGCCCAGACCGAGTTTGAGCGGCATGTAAACCAGCATGCCGCAGACGATGGTGCCGAGCACGCCACGGCGCCAGGCGAACCACGACAAGCCCGCCACCACGGCATAGAGGCGCGCGTCCTGCCAGGTGTCGATCAAGTGGCCTTGTGTCATCACCACCTCGGGCACCACCACCGCCGCCAGCGCGGCAATCGGCGCGTACTGCAAACCACGCTGGGCCCAGGGGGGCAAGGTCCAGGGCTGCTCGGAGATGAAGAAGAAGCAACGCGTGAGCACCGTCACCCCACCCATGGCGACGATGGTCAGCAAGGTCATCGGATCAAGGTCAAACATGGCCGGAACCCGCATGGGGCGGCCGGGGCAGCAGCTTCTCCAGCACCAGACAAATCGCCACCGCGCTGGCGATGGCCACCAAGATGTTGAGCTTGAGCGGCAGCGCCCAGGCCATGACCGCAGCCGCCCCGGCGACCACGGCCGCCACGCTGCGCATGCGCGAACTCACCAGCGAACTCATGACCCCGAGCAAGGCCAGAATGCCGGCGAAACCCAGCCCCCAGTGGGTGGGGATTGCATTCGCCAGAGCCACACCCACCAGGCTCATGCCCATCCAAGCGACGAAGTTGACCGCGCAGTTGCCCAAGAGATAGGCCTGCTGGCGCGCCAGCTCCTCCGGCGTCTCGCCCGGCGCCGGATAGCGCCGCGCAAAAAACACATAGCTCAGGTCGCCGGTGACAAAGCCCGTGACCAGGCGCTGGCGGATCGGCAGGTGCATGAGGTAGGGGCGCAAATGCGCCGAGAACACCACGAAGCGCAGGTTGACGCAAAACGCCGTGGCCAGAATCACCCACAGCGGCGCGCTTGATGCGATCAAAGGCAGTGCCGCGAGCTGGGCGCTGCCGGCGTAGACGATCAGCGTCATCAGCACCGCTTCCAGCACCGACAAGCCCGACTTGACCAGCGCCACCCCGGTCATCAAAGCCCAGGCCGAGATGCCCATGGCGACCGAACTCTGATCGCGCACGCCCTCCCAGAATTCAGGTCGGCTGCGGTGCGCCTTTAAATGAAACACCGCTCAAACACTTTCTGTGGGTGGCGGTAGCGGTGCGGGCTCGAACACCTGCCCCGGCTCCAGCGCAAAGCCGCGCAGGAAATCGGCCACCGGCAAACGCTTGCCGCCCGCGCGCTGCAATTCGGTCAGCACCAGAACGCCCCGACCGGTCTGCACCCGTATGCCTTCGGGTCCGACACCGAGCACACGGCCCGGCTGGCCGGTGGCGGCAGCGTCGTCCACCTGTGCCGCCCACAGCTTGACCACCTCACCCGCGCACACGCTGCCCGCGCCAGGAAATGGGTTGAAGGCCCGCACCCGCTGCGCCAGCAACGCTGCGGGCTGGGTCCAGTCCATCAGCGCCTCGGTTTTGTCGATTTTGTGTGCGTACGTCACCCCTTCGCTGGGCTGTGCCACGGCACGCAAGCCGCCGCAAGCCGCCAGTTCCAGCGCTTCCACGATCAAGCGCCCGCCCAGATCGGCGAGCCGGTCGTGCAGTGCACCGGTGGTGTCCGAAGCGGCGATGTCCAGACTCTCGGTGATCAACATGGCGCCCGTGTCCAGCCCCGCGTCCATCTGCATGATGGTCACACCGGTGCGGGTATCGCCCGCTTCAATCGCGCGGTGTATGGGGGCGGCGCCGCGCCAACGCGGCAGCAAAGAGGCGTGGATGTTCAAGCAACCCCAGCGCGGCAAGTCCAGCACCCACTGCGGCAGGATCAGCCCATAGGCGGCGACCACCATGGCGTCGGCCCGCGCGTCCTGCATCGCCGCTTGAGCAGCCTGGGCTTCGTCGGGGAATTTGCCATCCAGCCGCAAGCTACTGGGCTGGGCCACCGGCACGCCGTGCTCCAGCGCCCACTGCTTGACCGGCGACGCCTGCAGCTTCATGCCACGCCCGGCGGGGCGGTCGGGCTGGGTCATCACCAGCACCACTTCGAAGCCCGCCGCGTGCAGGCGCTCCAGCGCCACGCGGGCGAAAACCGGTGTGCCGGCAAAAATGATTCTCATGGAGGCTATTGGACAGGAAACGGTGTCGGGGCTTGGGCTGGCAGACAAACGGACGGGCTGGACGCGCTGCCGCTCAAGCGCAACCTCTTCAGTCGCGCTCGGCCTCGCGCTGCGCCTTCACCAGCTTGCTCTTGATGCGGTTGCGCTTGAGCGGCGAGAGGTATTCCACGAACACCTTGCCCACCAGGTGGTCCATCTCGTGCTGGATACACACCGCGAGCATGTCCTCGGCCTCGATGGTGCGCTCCACACCCTCGCCGTCCAGCGCCCGCACCCGCACCGCCAGCGAGCGCTCCACGCCGTCGTAAATGCCGGGCACCGAGAGGCAACCCTCTTCACCCCGGCGTTTTTCC
>NZ_JBFJMY010000086.1:0-12821 GCF_041633695.1 Hydrogenophaga sp. | reverse complement strand
GAGAAGTGGGCTCTCAGCGGGTGTCAGCATCACAATAGATACTCACTTGTCCCAAAGGCATCTCTCAGGGGCGCGGGGCTCTGAGGATGGTGGGAATTGCCAGACCACAGGCCGGGCTCCGGCAGAGGCAGTACGCACGCACGTACCCAGTTTTTGAACATTTATGTTGGCATACATTCTTAGGCGTTTGGCGCAGGCGGTTTTGGTCATGGTGTGCGTGGCCTTGATCGCCTTCATGTTGTTTCAGTACGTGGGCGATCCGGTGGTCTTTTTGCTGGGGCAGGACGCCAGTCCTCAGCAAATCCGCGACTTGCGCGCGGATCTCGGTCTGGATCGCAGCTTCTTTGTCCAGTTCTGGCATTTTCTGCAGAATGCCGTGCAAGGCGAGTTTGGTTTGAGTTTGCGCCAGGGCGCCAAGGTCTCGCGCTTGATGGCGGAGCGCTTTCCTGCCACTTTCGAGCTCTCGCTGGTGGCCGCACTCTTGGCTTTGCTGCTGGGTATTCCCATGGGCGTGTATGCGGCGTTGAAGCGGGGCAGTTTTCTGAGCCAGCTGTTCATGACGGTGTCTTTACTGGGCGTGTCGCTGCCCACATTCCTCATCGGCATCCTGTTGATCCTGGTGTTTTCGGTCAACCTGGGCTTGTTTCCCAGCTTCGGAAGAGGCGATGTGCTCCAGCTGGGCTGGTGGAGCACAGGCTTGCTCACCTGGCAAGGTTGGCACCACATGGTGTTGCCGGCAACCACGTTGGCCATCTTCCAGCTCACGCTGGTGATGCGGTTGGTGCGTGCGGAAATGCTGGAGGTGCTGCGCACGGACTACATCAAATTTGCCCGCGCACGCGGGCTCAGCAACCGTGCGGTGTATTTTGGCCATGCGCTCAAAAACACACTGGTGCCGGTGATGACCATCACGGGGCTGCAGCTGGGTGGTTTGATCGCTTTTGCCATCATCACCGAGACGGTGTTCCAGTGGCCGGGCATGGGCTTGTTGTTCATTCAGGCGGTGACATTTGCCGACATTCCGGTGATGGCCGCCTACCTCTGTCTGATCGCGCTGATTTTTGTGGTCATCAACCTGGTGGTCGACCTTTTGTATTTTGTGGTGGATCCCCGCTTGAGGATGGAAAAATCGGGCGCTCATTGAGCGGCGTGTCGTTGCGCTGCCGGATTGGCGATAGCGGGCCAGTGACGCGCCGTTGGCGTGATACCGTATCGCGTGTTTGCAATAACTATTTTTATGGTCGTTTGGAGAACCACATGAAATTCAGGCATTCACTGGCCACCACGGTGTTGTTGGCCGCCGTGGCTACCTTGGGCAGCGCATCGGCACAGACGGTGCGCATCGGCAACCAGGGCGACGCCTTGTCCATGGATCCGCATTCGCTCAACGAGTCCTTGCAACTCAGCGTGACCGGCAATGTGTACGAGCCGCTGGTTGGACGCAACGCGGATTTGAGCTTGCGCCCGGCGCTGGCGACCAGTTGGAAGCAGACCGCGCCGAATGTGTGGCGCTTCGAACTGCGCAAGGGTGTGAAATTCCACGATGGCTCACCGTTTACCGCCGACGATGTGCTGTTCAGTTTTGCCCGGGGTGCCGGGGAAGGCTCCGACATGAAGGGCTATACCAACGACATCGAAGCGGTGCGCAAGCTCGGCAGCCACGTGGTGGAGATCGAAACCAAAGGGCCGTTTCCGATCTTGCCAGACGTGCTGGCGCTCTTTTACATCATGAGCAAGACCTGGTGTGAAGAGAACCAGGCCGTGCGCCCGGTGGACCGCCGCAAAGGCATCGAGAACACCGCATCGTTCAAGGCCAATGGCACCGGGCCCTACCGCCTGCGTGAACGCCAGCCCAACGTGAAAACCACTTTTGTTCGCAACGGCAGCTACTGGGGCAAGATCGAGGGCAATGTGACCGACGTGGAATACACGCCCATTGGCAACGACGCGACGCGCGTGGCGGCCTTGCTCTCGGGCCAGGTGGATGTGATCGAGCCGGCGCCCTTGCAGGACGTGGCCCGCATCAATGCCAGTGGACATGCCAAGGTCTTGCAGGGGCCGGAGTTGCGCACCATTTTCCTGGGCATGGACCAAAAGCGCGACGAGCTGCAGTTCTCCAATGTGAAGGGCAAAAACCCGTTCAAAGACAAGCGTGTGCGCCAGGCCTTTTACCAGGCGATCGACATCAAAGGCATCCAGCGCTCGGTGATGCGGGGGGCCTCCAGGCCCACGGCGCTCTTGCTGGGACCGGGCGTCAATGGCTTTGATCCGGCCCTGGACACCCGGCTGCCCTACGACACCGAAGCCGCCAAAAAGCTGCTGGCCGAGGCGGGCTACCCGAACGGTTTTGACGTCACCATGAATTGCCCGAACGATCGTTATGTGAACGACGCGGCGATTTGTCAGGCGGTGGCCGCCAACTTGGCCCGCATCGGTGTCAAGATCAATCTGCAGGCCGAGACCAAGGGCACGTACTTCCCGAAGGTGCTGCGCCGCGACACCAGCTTTTATCTGCTGGGCTGGACGCCCAGCACCTACGACGCGCACAACGTGCTCAGCTCTTTGATGCGCTGTGTGGACGACAAGGGCGCCGGCCAGTTCAACCTGGGGAACTACTGCAACCCCAAGGTCGATGAGTTGACGCAAAAAATCCAGTCCGAAACCGACAGGGCCAAGCGCAACGCCTTGATCAATGAGGCTTTCAAAATTCACCAGGACGATGTGGGCCACATTCCTCTGCACCAGCAAGCGCTGGCCTGGGGCGTGGCCAACAACGTAGCGTTGAGCCAGATGGCGGACAACTTCATGCCGTTCCGTTACATGTCGATCAAGTAAGCAACTGCAAGTCCTGGCGCCTCCCGCGTTCGATGAAACCCGGGAGGCGGTTTTTATTTCAACCGTCCGTTTCAGCACGTGATCAGAACCCTCAAAAGTTGGTGGGACAGCGACATCGGCCACAGTTTCCGCACCTCGCCCACGGCGCTGGTGGCCGCCCTGATCGCGCTGATCTGTTTGATGGGGACGGTGTTTGCGCCGTGGCTGGCGCCGCACAACCCTTTCGATCTGGCCACGCTGGAGCTGTCCAATGCGCGGCTGCCCCCGGCCTGGAGCGAAGGCGGGGTGGGCCAGTTCTTGTTGGGCACGGACGATCAGGGCCGCGATATTTTGTCGGCCGTGATGTACGGCGCGCGCATTTCCCTGGTGGTGGGCCTGGCCTCGGTGTTGCTGTCGGTGCTGGTGGGCGTGGCGCTGGGTTTGCTGGCGGGTTTCTGGGGCGGCTGGGTCGACGGACTTCTGATGCGCTTGTGCGACGTGATGCTGTCGTTCCCCGCCATCCTCGTGGCTTTGCTGATCGCGGGTGTCGGGCGCGCGCTGTTCCCCGATGCGCACGAAGCTTTGGCCTTTGGCGTGCTGATTTTGTCGATTTCGCTGACGGGTTGGGTGCAATACGCGCGTACTGTGCGCGGCGCCACCTTGGTGGAGCGGCACAAGGAATACGTGCAAGCCGCGCGCGTGACCGGCGTGGCGCCGCTGCGCATCATGCGCCGCCATGTCTTGCCCAATGTGATGGGACCGGTGCTGGTGCTGGCCACCATCCAGGTGGCCACGTCCATCATCACCGAAGCCACGCTCTCGTTTCTGGGGGTGGGTGCACCGCCCACCGCGCCTTCTTTGGGCACGCTGATCCGGGTCGGCAACGACTACCTGTTTTCCGGTGAGTGGTGGATCACGGTGTTTCCGGGCGGCATGCTGGTGCTGATCGCGCTGTCGGTCAATTTGCTGGGCGACTGGCTGCGCGATGCGCTCAATCCACGTCTGCGATGAAGAACCTGCTCCGCTCTTTTGCCTTTGCCCTGCGCCACCAAATCGTGCGCCTGAGTGGCCAACGGGGTTGCCCATGAGTTTGCTGCAGGTCAAGAATCTGGTGGTCGAGTTCCCGGGGCGCCATGGCCCCCTGCGTGCGCTCGACGACGTCTCGTTCAACGTCGCGCCCGGCGAAATACTGGGCATGGTCGGGGAGTCCGGCGCGGGCAAGTCGCTCACGGGTGCGGCCATCATCGGGCTGCTGGAGCCGCCGGGGCGTGTGGTGTCGGGCGAAATACGGCTGCAGGGCGAGCGCATCGACAAGCTGCCGCCCGAGCAGATGCGCCGGATACGGGGGCGTCGCATCGGGGCGATTTTTCAGGACCCGATCACCTCGCTCAACCCCCTGTATTCGGTGGGGCGGCAACTGGTGGAGACCATCACCACGCATTTGCCGGTGGACCGGCGCGAAGCGCGGCGCCGGGCGATTGAACTGTTGCAAGACACCGGCATTCCCGCTGCGGCCGAGCGCTTCGATCATTTTCCGCACCAGTTTTCGGGCGGCATGCGCCAGCGGGTGGTGATTGCGTTGGCCTTGGCGGCCGAGCCGCAACTCATCGTGGCCGACGAACCCACCACGGCGCTGGACGTGTCGATCCAGGCGCAAATCATCGACTTGCTCAAAGGCATTTGCAAAGAACGCGGCGCGGCGGTGCTGCTCATCACCCACGACATGGGGGTGATCGCCGAAACCTGCGACCGCGTGGCGGTGATGTACGCCGGGCGCGTGGCCGAAATCGGGCCGGTGCACGAGGTCATCAACCACCCCGCGCATCCGTACACCGCCGGTCTCATGGCCTGCATTCCGGACATGGGCGTGAACCGCGAACGCCTGCACCAGATCGACGGCGCCATGCCGCGCCTGAACGCCATTCCCCCAGGCTGCGCCTACAACCCGCGCTGCGAGCGGGTGTTTGAACGCTGCCGCACCGATAGGCCCAGCCTGCTGCCGAACGGCACCACCCAGGCGGCGTGCTGGCTGCGTTCCGTGCCGCCCACCCTTACCGAACCCCGGCCCGCCGGTGGTGCAGGGCAACGCCCATGAAGACCCGCAACGCCATTGAAGACGCGGTGCTGGCACACACCGGCCAGTTGGCACGGGTCACACCGCCCTTGGCGCAGCCGCTTGCACAACCGGTGGTTCCCGTCGAACCGGTGGACACCGCGCCCGAGCACCCTGCTACCGATTTGGAATCCGCGCGGCCCTTGGTGCGTGCAAGCGATTTGGCCAAAACCTTTGACGTTTCGGCCCCCTGGCTGAACCGTGTGCTGGAGCGCCGCCCGCGCCAGTTGCTGCACGCGGTGGATGGCGTCTCTTTTGACATCCAGCGCGGGCAGACGCTGGCGCTGGTGGGCGAATCGGGCTGCGGCAAGAGCACGGTGGCGCGTTTGCTGGTGGGCTTGCACGAAGCCACGCGGGGCGGCTTCGCGTTCGACGGACAGGACGCTCTTGCCGCGTTCAAGACAGCGGCCGGTCGGCAACTGCGCCGCCGCATCCAGATGATTTTCCAAGACCCGTACGCCAGCCTGAATCCGCGCTGGCGGGTGGAAGACATCGTGGCCGAGCCTTTGCGCGAACACCAGATCGAGACCGATGCCGCGGCCCTGCGCGAGCGGGTGGATGCACTGCTGCTTTCCGTGGGCTTGTCGCCGCACGACCGCCCGAAGTACCCGCACCAATTTTCGGGTGGGCAGCGCCAGCGCGTCTCCATCGCGCGCGCGCTGGCCTCGCAGCCCGAGTTCCTGGTGTGTGACGAACCCACTTCGGCGCTGGACGTGAGCGTGCAAGCCCAGGTGCTCAACATCATGACGGACTTGCAGCGCGAACGCGGTCTGACCTATTTGTTCATCAGCCACAACCTGGCCGTGGTGCGCCATGTGAGCGACCACGTTGGTGTGATGTACCTGGGGCGCCTGGTTGAACTGGCGCCCAAGCATGCGCTGTTCGACACGCCGCGCCATCCCTACACGCGCATGCTGCTCGATGCCATTCCCAAGCTGCACGACACCGGTCGCGCGCGCACACCGGTGAGCGGTGAAGTGCCCAATCCGCTCAACCCGCCCAGTGGTTGCGCCTTCAACCCGCGCTGTCCACATGCCAACGCGCGCTGCCGCCACGAACGACCGGTGTTGCAGACCATTGGCGGTGTTCGCGTGGCTTGCCATGGGGTGGAAGAAGGGCGGATCTGACGCGCCAAGAAATGGGCGTTGGCGTGGACAAGGGGGGCGCCCCCTGCGCGAATGTCCCCCGGCCCGCTGCGCGGGCCTCTCCCTTTGTTTTGCTGCGGGGAGCTCCCGTTGTCTTCAGGTTCTTCCGGCGTGTGTGCCTGAAAGGCCAGGATGCCGTGGAACCGGCTACGCCGGGCCACAGGCATCGTCCCCCTCTGGGGGATGCCAGGGGGCGCTTGTCAGAGCGCAGCGCGCGCAGTCAAGCGTACCTCTTGCTCCGCAAATTGTTCTTCATTTCCTTGAGCAGCGGCTGCAGCTTGGCGCCACCGATGCGCAGCGCCAGGCAGGTTGCCACCACATCGATCACCATCAGGTGCATCAGGCGTGAAGTCATGGGGCTGTAGCGGTCGTAGCCTTCGGGGTGGTCGGCCGACAGGTGGATATGACCGGCCTGCGCCAAAGGCGAGCCGCTGGTGGTGATGACGATGACCGTGGCACCGTGCTTGCGCGCGATGTCGGCGGCGTCCATCAGGTCGCGCGTGCGCCCCGAGTTGGAGATGATGACCAAGCAGTCGCCTGGACCCAGCAGCGAGGCGCTCATCACCTGCATGTGGCCGTCGCTGTAGGCGATGGCGTTGATGCCCAGGCGAAAGAACTTGTGCTGTGCGTCTTGCGCCACGATGCCGGAGTTGCCCGCGCCGTAGAACTCGATGCGGCCCCGGTTCTGGTAGGTGGCCAGCAGCGCCTCCACCGCTTTTTCGATCGAGTGGGTCGAGGCGTCGTTGCGGTACTTCAAAAACGCCGCCACGGTGTTGTCGATCACCTTCACCAGCACATCGCCGGTCTTGTCGTCCACATCCACGCTGCGGTGGATGAAGGGCACGCCTTCGCTCACCGTGCCCGCCAGCTTGAGCTTGAAGTCGGACAGGCCGTCGTAACCCATGCTGCGGCAAAACCGCACCACGGTGGGCTTGCTCACGTGGGAGCGTTCGGCCAGTTCGGTGACCGGCAGGCTGGCGAAACTGCGTGGATCGGCCAGCACCAGTTTGCCCACGCGCTGTTCGGCTGGGGCCAAGGAAGGCAGGGAGGCTTTGATGCGGTCGAGCATGGAATCCATCAAGTTACAAGGGGGGAACAATCGGGTTACATGGTGGTCATGAAACCTTATTACACCCGATAATCGTGCAATGAACCAACTCGACGCCCTCAAACAGTTCACCACCGTGGTCGCAGACACCGGAGATTTCAAACAACTCACGGCCTTTACGCCCCAGGATGCGACGACCAATCCGTCGCTGATCCTCAAGGCGGTGCAAAAGCCCGAATACGCCCATTTGCTGCAAGACGCGGTGAAAAAGTACGCGGATCAAGGCCTGGACGAAGTCACAAACCGCTTGCTGGTGCGCTTTGGCTGCGAAATTTTGAAACTGGTTCCGGGCCGGGTCTCGACCGAAATCGACGCCCGCCTGAGCTTTGATACCGAAGCCACCGTCACGCGCGCGCGCCGCATCATCGACCTTTACCAAGGTGAAGGTGTGCACGTGGACCGGGTTCTGATCAAGGTGGCCTCCACCTGGGAAGGTATTCAGGCCGCTGCCCGCTTGGAACGCGATGGCATCCACACCAACCTGACCTTGTTGTTCTCGTTTGCCCAGGCTGTGGCCTGCGGACAGGCCAAGGTGCAGCTGATCTCGCCCTTCGTGGGCCGCATTTACGACTGGTACAAGAAACAGGCCGGTGCGGGCTGGGACGAGGCCGCCATGGCCGGTGCCAACGATCCGGGCGTGCAGTCGGTGCGCGCCATCTACAACTTCTACAAAAAGCACGGCATTGCCACCGAGGTGATGGGCGCGAGCTTTCGCAACGCCGGCCAGATCACGGCCTTGGCCGGTTGCGACTTGCTGACCATCAGCCCCGAGCTGTTGACCCAGTTGGCGGCCAGCGAAACGCCATTGCTCAAGGCGCTGGATGCTGAAGCGGCGAAGGCGATGGACATACCGTTCGTGCAATACGACGAAGCGGGTTTCCGTTTTGCGATGAACGAGGATGCGATGGCGACCGAGAAGCTGGCCGAAGGCATCCGCGCCTTCGTGGTGGACACGATCAAGCTGGAAGCGCTGATGCGCTGAGGGGGAGGCTGGTCGACCGCCCCAACCGCATGAGCGGTCGGTGCTGTTACCGCGTCATCACCAGGCCGTTCACGCGTTCTGCCACGCAGCGGCCTTGAGCCTTGCCACCTTCGATGCCACTGCGGAAGTGGATGCCCGCGTACAGGCGCGAAGCCGCTGCCTCGTCGGCGGCGGCGCGAAAGCTGGTGAAGGTGCGTGGACCCCAGCCCCGGTCGTTGTGGGTGTTGTCCGTGAAGCGGGTTGTGGCGCCAAATTGCTGCTCCAGCACCAGCGCCGCTGCACTGGATACCACCGAGTGCCCAGACGGGTATTCGGGAAATGGCGGGGTGTTCATCAGCGTGGGGGTCCAGTTGCTGTCGATGGCCAGTTGTATATAGGTCACCGGGCGCACCAGGTTCACCTGATACTTCGTTTTCCAACCGGCAATGAAGCCGTCGGCCATGGCGATGTTCAGCCGAGCGAAGGTCTGCGCTGCCTGCGCCAGTGTGGCCTTGTTCTGTTTCAGGAGGTCGGCGGCGATGAAGACCCAGTGTCCTGCGGGCGTGGGGGTCTTCAACGGATCGTCGGCCCAGTAAAGCGCCAACTGGCGCTGCTCCGTTGTGGCTTGGTTGCTCACCTGAAAGACCTCCAGCGCCTCCTGGTGAAAGGGCGAGTGGGTTGCTTCGGCGTACGGTGTGGGTGGGGGCGCCGCGCAGGCACCGGCGCCGGTCAGCACAAACGGCCGAACGTCGCCCCACCAAGGCAGCAGGGCGGGTGCGAAGTTCGGTGGCGTAGGCGCCCATTGTCCGGTTCCGCTGGGCGGCACGTAGTTCGGCTGGTACCGGCGCAGAGGTCCCCAGGCCTCATGGCCGCCATCGGTGCGGGCCCAGGTCATGACCGCCATGGCCATGAGCTTGCCAAAGGTTTCCGACCGGTTGCTGATGTCGGCATGGAGGGTGCTGGGCTCAAAGTCACGACCGAGCTTTTGGGGCAGGCTGCGTTCGAGCAAATCGATTCGGGTCTTGTTCTCGGCACTCGCGTGCGGGAACATCATGCGCGTCATGCTGGCCATCGCCGCGTTGGCGACGGTGGGCCAGTGCAAAACCTCATCGGGTTGGGCCAGCGGCAACGATTGCAGCTCATTGAGCTGGCCTGCCAGGGTCTGCTGTTGCGGCATGCCCGGCACGACCGATTCGTACAAGGTCAAGCCCAGGTAGGCCAATGCGCGCGCGGCCACCGGCGGACTCATGCCCGGTGTTTGCTGGGTCAGCAACAGGCCCAGGTTGAACCACTCGGTTGCCACATCCGAACTGAAAGCCTGCGTTGGGCGCGCGACCGGTTCAATCGGCTGGGCGATGGTGGCACCGCTGCAGCCAAGCCAGAGCAGCGAGCAGAAGAGCCATGTTCTTTTCATGGCGCATTCCACGGGGTGATGCCTTGGGGGGTGACGGTGTAGAAATGGTTGGCGGCTACGGTGGCCCATTCGTTCCAGGGGGCTTGCGGCCACTGCACACGCACCTGCACCTGTTCGATGGTTCCCAGGCCGAAATGCATCCACCCCAGGTGCCCGCTGGCGTGCCCGCCGCCCACCGTCAGTTCCTGGCGCAAGACCGGGGCACCTTCGCCCGTCCCGAGTCGAACTTCTGCCCACGCGCCGATGGCGTCGCGGTTGGCAGCGTCTTGCCGCAGGCGCAACTGAAGCCAGTTGCCGGTGCTGCTGCCGGTGGTTTTGGCGACCTGGCGCCACAGCTGTGCTTTGTCGCCACGGTTGACCACCACCACGTCCAGCAGACCGTCGCCATTCAGGTCGACCACCATGCCACCACGCCCGCGTTTGACACTTGCCAATCCGGCCTGGCTGCCCGCCTCGGTAAAGCTGCCGTCGGTGTTTTGCAGCAGCAGGTTGTTGGGGTCGAGCTGCGCGAAGTCGGGCATGGACGATACATTGCCTTTCACCACAAAAAGGTCGGTCAGCCCGTCGTTGTTCAGATCCCCGAACTGTGAATGCCAGGCGGTGGACGGTCTCACGTCGCCCCCGACATAGGGGCGGTGCGCGGTCGCACCGCGCTTGAAGGCGATGTCCACATAGCGCGGCTGCCCCGGACCGGCTTCGAGCGTCTGCAGTTTGTTGTCGGACATGCTGGTCAGAAACACCTCGGGGAAACCGTCGCCGGTGATGTCATGGCTGGCAATGCCCATGCCCCAGATCTGCAACGGTTTCCAGCCTTGCGCGGCGCCGTAGAGCTCGGGCGCCTGACCTGGCGGCATGCGCCAGAGCTGCTCCTGCCCGTCCTTGTAATACTCGCGATCGTTGCTCACCCGCAACCCCGCCGTGCCCGAGCGGTTCCAGTCGGAAAACAGCATCGACAGTGCGCAATGACCGGGCACCAGCGGCGCACCGGCCTGGTAACCACCACCTTCCTTGGGGCGGAGCAGCATGGCGGGCGTGCAGCTGCCCCATGGGAAGTCGGGCTTGCTGCGATCAACGTAGGTGCCCAAGGCCAGGGTGGGCCAGGTCTGTCCGGCTTCCCAGGTGGCCGAAAAGGCGGTGTGCCAGCGATTCCCGCTGTGCAGGCCCCAGGCCTCGTTGGCGGGCTGGAACTTGCATTGCCCCAGACCTTTGAATACCTGTACCTCGCCCACGCGCAACACCACGAGATCGGTGTGTCCGTCGCCGTCGATGTCCAGGGGATAGGCCCCAATGGCGTTGGTGGTTTCAAGGCCTGAGCGTTGCTCTTGCAACTTCAAGGGACCTCCCCGCTCGCTGCGATTGATGTAGAGCTTGGCCTTGTTCACCCCTGCCGTGACATAGATTTCCGGCAAGCCGTCGGCGTTGCAGTCAAAGGTGGCCACGCCGCCGCCCACGATGTACTCGTCCTCGCCTTCAAAACGGCTCTGGAGTCCGGCGACGTCGGATTCTTCGACAAAGACCGGCGTGGCCACTGAGGGTGGCGCGCCCCAGGCGAGGGTGCAGACGCCCAGTCCAAACAGCGCGGCCAATCGGGTGGGACTTCGAAGGATTTTGAGGGGCTGCGACACCAAGTCCCGAGGGGTTGTGATCATCGCCGCATTCTATTAAGTTCGATTAATAAACTATATCGGGTTTGTCCCAATTTGCGTTGGTGTGAGCTGCCCCGATACTTTGTTTGCCGTCCTTACTAAGTACATCTCGGCGGTGTTTGGGGGGCGTTCCCTGGCTCTGACGAGCCAGTTCAAAAACCGGGGCCTGTCGCTGCCCAATCTATCGGAGACACGGATGAAACTGAAGACTACCTTGACCGCGTTCGCTTTGGCCATGGCCAGTGCGGGTGTTTTTGCACAAGTGGTGGGCGTGAGCTGGTCCAACTTCCAGGAAGAGCGCTGGAAGACCGATGAGGCCGCCATCAAGACCCAGCTCGCCAAAGACGGCGCCAGCTACATCAGTGCCGATGCGGGTGGCTCGCCCGAGAAGCAACTGGCTGACATCGACAGCTTGATCTCCAAGGGTGCCAAGGCGCTGATCATCCTGGCCATGGACAAGGACGCCATCCTCCCCGCCGTGAACAAGGCCAACCAGCAAAAGATCCCCGTGGTTGCCTACGACCGCCTGATTGAAGCGCCTGGCGTGTTCTACATCACCTTCGACAACGTGGAAGTTGGTCGCATGCAGGCGCGCGCCGTGCTGGCTGCCCAGCCCAAGGGCAACTACGTGATGATCAAAGGATCACCCACCGACCCCAACGCCAACTTCCTGCGTGGTGGTCAGCAAGAAGTGCTGGAAGCCGCGATCAAGAAGGGCGACATCAAGATCGTTGGTGAGGAATACACCGACGGCTGGAAACCCGAAGTGGCGCAGAAGAACATGGAGCAGATCCTCACCAAGACCGGTGGCAAGGTGGATGCCGTGGTGGCCTCCAACGATGGCACGGCTGGGGGCGTGGTGGCGGCCTTGACGGCCAAAGGCATCAAAGGCATTCCTGTGTCGGGCCAGGATGGTGATCACGCCGCCTTGAACCGTGTGGCGTTGGGCACCCAGACCGTCTCGGTCTGGAAGGACGCCCGTGACCTGGGTCGCGACGCGGCTGCTGCTGCGGTGTTGCTGGCCAAGGGTCAGAAGGTCGGAGCTGCCCAGACCTGGAGCGGTGGCGAGAAGAAGGTGGCCTTGCAGGCGCAGTTCCTCAAGCCAGTTCCGGTGACCGTTGCCAACCTGGATCAGGTGGTCAAGGCCGGCTGGATCAAGAAGGAAGATCTCTGCAAGGGCGTTGACATGGCCAAGGGCCCCGCCGCTTGCAAGTGATGCGCAGTGCTCTCTGAGCCAGTTGATTTTCTCCAACCGCGGGCTGGGGACGGCCTGCGGTTTTTTGCATTCTGTGGAGAACACTTGTGAATCCCGTTCTGAATTCCCTCAAACAGGCTGGCCTTGACTGGCGCCTGATGATGATGAGCAGCGTCCTGGCGGTCATCGCCATCGTGTTCAATATGCTCTCCGATGGCCTGTTTCTGTCGCCTGAGAACCTTTACAACATCGCCCAGCAGACGGCGGTGGTCGGCATCGTGGCCACGATCGTGGTGCTCATCATCGTGGCTCGGCACATCGAACTGTCTGTGGGTTCCGTGATGGGCTTTGTCGGTGTGCTGATCGCCACGCTCATGTACACGGCGGGCTGGCACTGGATCGAGGCTTCTCTGGCTGGATTGGTC
>NZ_JBFJMY010000085.1:0-12959 GCF_041633695.1 Hydrogenophaga sp. | reverse complement strand
TGGCCGACGGCGAGCGCCTGATGCTGCACGATGGCGAGCACCACAGCACCCTGCGCGTGGTCCATACCCCAGGGCACGCCGCCAACCACCTCTGCCTCATCCTCGAAGAAGACGGTCTGCTGTTCTCGGGCGACCACATTCTCAGCGGCAGCACCACCATCATCGACCCGCCCGACGGCGACATGAGCGCCTACCTCGATTCGCTGGACCGCCTGGCGCAGGCCTGCGAAGAGGACGGTATCGAATTCATCCTGCCGGCGCACGGCCACGTCATCGGCTGGGCGGCGCAGTCCATTGCGCAGCTCAAGGCGCACCGCCTGCGGCGCGAGGCCAAGGTGCTGGCGGCCATGCGCGCCGTCCCGCAAGGCAGCCTGGACGACTGGCTGCCACTCGCCTATGACGACACGCCCGCAGCGCTCTGGCCACTGGCGCGCCGTTCGTTGGCGGCCCATGTGCAACGCATCGAACAACTGGCGATGCTTTGAATCCCCTACGATTTTTAAACAAGCCTCAGGAACCCCATATGAATGCCAACGCCCCCCACCTTGACCGCATCGCCGCTTACAAGAAAAGCTGGAACGACAACCCCTTTCTGAAGGCGCAAGGGCTGGAAGTGGAAGAAACAGGCGTGGGCAGAGCTATTGTGCGACTGCCCAAAGCCCTCCCCACCCAACGCGGCGGCGGCGGTTCGGACACAGTGATCAATGGCGGCGTCATCTCCTATATGTTTGACGGCGCGCTGGGCTGGGCCATCATCTCCTCGCTGCTGGACATGCCTGAGGCGGCCGACATTGACCCATTCGAGCTGCGCCAGTTCACGATCAACCTCGACATCACCTTCCTCAACGCTGCCTTGGGCGATAGCTTTGAGGCGCGCGGCAAGGTGGTGCGCATCAGCCGCACGACTGCATTTGCAGAGGGGGAGTTCCTGGATGCCCATGGCACAGTCTGCGCCACAGCCAAAGGTATCTGGCGCGTGTTCTGGCCACGCAGTCTTGCCACCACCCCGCGCTGACCCCACTCCCCCAATCAACTGGAGACATTCATGAAAAAAGACACCCTTCGCATTGGCAGCGCCTCGGGCTTCTGGGGCGACTCTGAGTTCGCCGCCGCCCAACTGGTGCAGCGCGGCAACATCGACGTCCTGGTGTTCGACTACTTGGCCGAAATCACCATGTCGCTGCTCAGCCGCGCCAAGGCCAAAGACCCGGCACTGGGCTATGCACCGGATTTCGTGACCACCCTCCAGCCCCTGATGAAGGAACTGAAGTTGCGCGGCATCAAGGTCATTGCCAACGCGGGCGGCGTCAACCCGTCCGCCTGCCGCGCCGCGCTGGTGGCGGCAGCCCAGGCCAAAGGTGTCGATCTGAAAATCGCCGCCGTTCTGGGTGACGACCTGATGCCGCAGGTGGAAGCACTGCGCGCAGCCGGCACCCAGGAGATGTTCGCAGGTAGCCCGTTTCCGCAAAAGGTCATGAGCGCCAACGCCTATCTGGGTGCCTTCCCGATTGCGGCCGCGCTGGCGGCCGGCGCCGACATCGTGGTCACTGGCCGCTGCGTCGACAGCGCGGTCACGCTGGCGCCGCTGATCCATGCCTTTGGCTGGACCGTCGCCGACCACGATCTGCTCGCGCAGGGCAGCCTGGCCGGTCACCTGATCGAGTGCGGCACGCAGGCCACCGGCGGCAACTACACCGACTGGGACACGGTACCGGGCTGGGACGACATGGGTTTTCCCGTCGCCGAGTGCCGCGCCGACGGCAGCTTCATCATCACCAAGCCCGAAGGCACGGGCGGGCTGGTCTGCCCCTCCACGGTAGGCGAGCAGATGGTCTATGAAATCGGCGACCCGCGCGCCTACATCCTGCCCGATGTGGTGTGCGACTTTACCGGCGTGACACTGACGCAGGTCGGCCCCGACCGCGTCGAGGTCAAGGGCGCGCGCGGCCTGCCGCCGACCGACCAGGCCAAGGCCAGCATCACCTACGCCGACGGCTTTCGGGCCATGAGCCTGTTCATGATCGGCGGCATCGATGCCGGCGCCAAGGCGCAGCGCGTGGGCGCCGCCATGCTGGCGCGCATGCGGCGCCACTATGCGCAGCGCGGTTGGCCCGACTTCACCGAAACCTGTGTCGAGGCCATCGGCGCCGAAGACACCTACGGCCCCCACGCGCGGCCCGATGCGCGCGAAGTGATGCTCAAGGTCGGCGTGCGCCACCCGGTCAAGGACGCGCTCGAACTGTTTTCGCGCGAAGTGGCGCCGCTGGCCCTGATGTCGGCACCGGCCATCACCGGTTTCACCGGCGGCCGGCCCAAGGTGCAGCCGGTGGTGCGGCTGTTCTCCTGCCTGGTACCCAAGGCACAGGTGGCCGCCAGCATCGACATGGGCGACCAGACCGTGGCGGCACCGCCATGGCACGGCCAGGCGTTTGATCCGGCGACCCTGCCCCAGGTCGACGGCCCGCTGCCTGACGCCGACGCCTATGCGCGCGGCACGCGGATAGTGCCGCTGGTGAAGCTGGCCTGGGGCCGCAGTGGCGACAAGGGCGACGCCGCCAACATCGGCATCTTGGCGCGCAAGCCCGCTTACCTGCCTTTCATCCGCGCCGCCCTGAGCGAGCAGGCGGTGGCGGCCTGGTTCGCCCACCTCGTCAAGGGCAGCGTGCAGCGCTTTGATCTGCCTGGCACGCACGCGCTGAATTTTCTGATGCACGAAGCCCTGGGCGGCGGCGGCATCGCTTCGGTTCGCATGGACTCGCAGGGCAAAGCCTTTGCGCAGATGCTGCTCGATTTTCCGGTACCCATTCCAGCCGACATGGCTCTTTGAGAACGTTCACCCACTAACCCAAGACGGAGACACAAACCATGAACACCCCGGCCACCACCGCCATTGCCAACACCGCTTCCGCAGCCCTGCGTGATCGCATCCGCGACGTGCAGGAAGCCGCCCGCGGCGTCACCACCCTGTACCCACGCAGCTACATCCTGCAGTGCATCAAGGAAGACCGCTTCCCCGACGAGCTGTGGCAAAAGCTCGGCGAATTCGGCCTGCTAGGCCTGTCGGTTCCGGAAGAGTACGGCGGCTCAGGCGGCGGCGTGCTGGAGATCACCGCGCTCAATGAAGCCCTGGCGCTGGCCGGCGTTCCCACGCTGTTTCTGGTCGTCACCGGCCTGGGCCGGGTGCCAATCATGCGCAACGGCACACCCGAGCAAATCCGCAAGTTCGTCACGCCCACCTGCACCGGCGAGAAGAAACTGTGCTTTGCCATCACCGAACCCAATGCCGGCACCAACAGCTTTGCCATGACCACGCTGGCCACATCGGACGGCGATGGCTGGGTGCTCAATGGCCAGAAGGTCTTCATTTCTGGCGCGCGCGATGCCGACTACATGCTGGTGATTGCCCGCACCACCAAGGCAGGCGAGGTGAAAAACCGCACCGAAGGCATCTCGCTGTTCGTGCTCGACATGAAAACGCCCGGCATCCAGCTCACGCAACTCAACATCCAGGTCGAGACCGCCGAGCGCCAGTACATGGTGTTCTTTGACAACGTCAAACTGCCCGCCGACGCGCTGATCGGCGAAGCCGGCAAGGGCGCCAAGCTGATGTTCGAAGGCCTGAACTCCGAGCGCCTGCTGGCCGCCGGCGCCGCCATCGGCCTGGGTGACTATGCGCTGGCCAAGGCGGTGGCCTACTCGAAAGATCGCAAGCCCTTCGGCAAGCCGATCGGCTCCTACCAGGCGCTGCAGCACCGCATGGCGCAGGCCAAGGCGCAAATCGAGGCGGCGCGCCTGATGACCTACAACGCCGCCGAGCGCTTCGACGCCGGCGAGGACGCCGGTGCGCATGCCAACATGGCCAAGCTGCTAGGCTCGCAAGCGGCAGTAGCCGCCGTCGAGGCCGCGCTGCAAACCCACGGCGGTTACGGGTTCGACCGCGACTACGACATCGTTACGCTGTGGCCCATGGTGCGCCTGCTGGAAATCGCGCCCATCAACAACGAGATGCTGCTCAACTACATCGGCGAACATGTGCTGGGCTTGCCGAAGTCGTACTGAGCCGATGGCCGTCATCCCCGGCGCCGACCAGCCGGACCAAGGTTCGCAACACGGTCAAGGCCTCCGTCCGCCGCTTTCGGGCTGGCCTGAGCTTACGAACCGGCACCTTTGGCAGGCGTCGCTACTCGTTTGCGCATGATGTGTGCCGCGCGCTCCCTTCCCACTTTCGCAGCAACCAAGCGGCCGCGAGGCCGCCCACGCAAGACGCCGCAAGAGCGAAATGAAGGCAACCGCCGCCAAGATATCGTCAAGGCTGCGGCCAAACTGTTTCGACGCAACGGCTTCAACGGCACGAGCACGCGCGACATCGCCTGCGCCGTTGGCATGCATTCCGGATCACTGTTTTGTCACTTCAAAAGCAAGGATGCGCTGTTGTATGAGGTGATGCAGGAAGGCATGCGTAGCGCGCTGGCGCGCCAGACGATCGTGCTCCTTGCCGAACATGACGCTGCGACTACGCTGCGGCAATTGATCCGATCGCATTTCGATACGCTACTGGGGCCAAGCAGCGACTTCATGCATGCGGTGCTCTACGAGTCCCGCTCTCTCAACACAAGGCAGCACAACGTCATCGCGAAGCTGCAAGGTGACTACGAAGCGACATGGACGCCCGTGCTCCAAGAACTCGCGTCGACCGGCTGCTTGCATGGCGAGGTGTCGCTTGCGCGCCATTTGATCTTTGGACTATTGAACGGGTCAGCGCTGTGGTTCAATCCTAAAAAGGGAATCTCGATTGATGCCCTGACCGACGCAGTGGTAGCCCTGTGCATACAAGCCCCCCCGGCAATCCGGACTTGATTTTGTTAGCCTGAAGTCCCCTCGAATTTCTGAGCCAGTCAGATGGCATGGTCACCCCACCTATCACGTGCTGTGCTGTGCAGTGCACTCGATCACGGTCTCTGGCTTGAACAGGCAGCGGATGCCAAAGTGAGGGTGTTTCCACCCCACTTTGGAGGTTCATCATGTTCGAAGCAGCATCGCTCCCCATCATTGGCCTGGATATCGCAAAGAGCGTCTTTCAGGTTTACCAGATGGATTCACAGGCGGGTGAGATTCGACGTCATCAGATCAGGCGGGCAAAGATCTTAGCAGGCTGCTGAAATACCCCTGCCGAAGCTGACCGCCTCAGCACGATGAGCCAGTTTCGGATGGTTTGGTCGGTCGCGATCGCGCCATGCGCCATCCAGGGGGGCTGTTTTACGCATTTGCAGGGCTTTTTACGCTCATCTGGCGCTCACTGCGCAACCTCCAGACGGACTTGTCCCAGGGAGCGCATGCGCACGAGGTTGTAGGCAGCCATGGTCATGGTGAAGAGCAGGCCGACCTTCTTGACCCCGCGCACCATCACCTGACGAATCGGACCAATGAGCTTGCCCCAACCAAAGCCCTGTTCAATGAGCTTGCGCTTTTCCTGCGAGATGGCGTAGCCCTCGCTGGTGGCAATGGCATCCGGGACCGCTGACGTTCTGCCCGACTTGTTCTGTGCCACATGGGGCACGACCTTCTTCTCTTGCAAGGCCTCGATGAACTCCGCTGCGTCGTAACCCTTGTCGGCACCCAGTGTGATCTCGGTCTCGGGGTTGCGTTGACGCGCTTGGGCTACCATGGCTTTGGCCGCTTCGCGTTCAGCGTAGCCATCGGCTTGCGTGACCATGGCGCCCACCACCAGGCCATGGCGGTTCTCCATCAGCGTGTGGCCCATGAAGCGCAACTCGCTGGCTGTGCCTTCCACTGGCAGCCTGTGCGCAACACAAACACGATGGCCTCGAACACCTGGCGCGCCGGCTTCGCCGGCCGACCTGCTCCAGGCTTGCGAACGTACTGTTTGCCCGGCACCAACGCGCGCTGAGGAACCAGCGGTTCCACGCGCTGCCAGAACTCATCCGTTACCACCCAGGAATCAACTCGTTTGCTCAACACCTCACTCCGACACCGCGTTCGCTGCGGCTCGGATTGCTATTTTACCTATTTACGGATAAGTTCTTAGAACTTAGCTGGCTAGACCTATGCCTGCAGAGGTACCTACTGAGTCGCGCACAGTGGCGGCGCCAGAGACCACCTTCACATCATCAGGCGTTGGCTGCAGAGCCGCAGCCTCAATGAAGTCAGCTACCGTCTGCCATCCGGCGCGCAACTGCGCTTCACTCTTGCCCACGTAGTGCCCCAAGGTCACATCCCCTGCGACCGAGTGGTTGAGCATTCGCTTCAGCAAACCACCTGACACCAGCTCTTCAGCGATGCTGGCAAATGTATCGCGCAAGCCATGTCCTTGCACATCGGTTTTTGCCTTCGCATTGATCCACTTCAGCGTTTTTCGGGCATCGGTGATCGAGAACAACACATCCTCGGGCTTCTTGCCTACGCAGTGCTTGGCAGCTATTTCCAGCGCCTGTCGGGACAGGAGCAGCTTGTGGTCGCTACGGTTCTTTGTGTCCCGCAGAACGACTTTTCCGGCATCACAGTCCACGTCACTAACCTTGATCGGCGGGTAGTTGTAGCGCTTGTCGCCATGAATCTCACCTCCACGACACCCGGTTAACAACTGAAAACGATAGTAGTCGGCTGCGACTCGTGAGGGGGCTTTGCCGCTCACCCGCCACCAGGCGCCGAGTCGTTCCGGGGGGATGGGAGAGGGATTCCCCTTCGTTGGAGTAAGCACGATCCGATCACGCCCAGCTGTATCGCGTCCCAACGGGTTGCCTGGCACCCCAACCCCATGCCATCGCATAACCGCTCGCAGCACCTGCATCGCATAGTCAGCTTGCCGCTTTGACCGCTTGAGCAGTGACGAATACTGGTCCCGAATGTCATCGGAAGTGAGCTTCACCAACAGCTTGTCTGCGAGCCGAAATAGCAACCCGTCAGCCAGTTTCTTGCCTGTCTTGGTTACTTCCCCGGGTTCGACCATGGCCAGGTAGTCGGCTTTTGTGCGGGCCTTCAGTGGCAGACCATCTTTTGCCCGCCGCTTCTTGTCGACGTACTCGCTGAGTGCCTTGGCCACGGTCATGCCCTCTTGCCGGTCCAGTTGCTCACGTTCAGCTGTTTCGGCCCGCAACCGTGCCTCCTCTTGGGCTGGCCAGTCCACGCCGTCGCGGGCCAGAGCCCGGATGCGAGCGGCCTCGGCACAGGCCGTGGCCAGCTTCATTTGGCCCGGACCTTCCCCATACTCCTGCGGTAATCGATACTGGCGCTCAACATCAGAACCTTTGACGGTATAGCGGACCAGCAATGTGCGAACGCCATCTGGCGCGATGCGTAACTGCAAGCCTCGGTCGAGCGTGAACTTGTAGGGCCGCGCTTTGGCTTTGTGGGTTTCAATCGCTCTGACAGTGAGGAGCGGCATTTGCGTGTTCCGTGTCCGACTGGTGTCCGAAAAATCCTGAGCTCAAATGCTACCCAGCGGGACTGCATGAAACAACAAATTCTTGTAACCCATTGATTTAAAATGGTTTTACGTCGTCCCAGAACGTCCCATAGCGTCCCAGAAAATCCGGTTTATACTGACTGTTAATCCGCAGGTCCCTGGTTCGAGTCCAGGTCGGGGAGCCAAAAATATAGAACAGAACCAAGCACTTAGGTCTAACGGCCTAGGTGCTTTTTTCTTGCCTATTGGAAATTTTTGTTGGAGAGCTTCCGATATCCAGTAGTTCGAAAATGCAAAAAACCCCGCCAGGCAGAAGCCCTGCGGGCTGGAAGGCTGTCTTTCGAACGACCAGAGACAACTTCGAGTTGACCGGTTTGCGATTGGGTGCAAGTTGGCCAGCGCTCGATGTCTGGCCGCGCAAACGTTGTAGGCCTTGGCGAGGCTGTCGCCCTTGGGGTCGATAGGCGGGTGGCTCTGCGCATGGAGCCCCCAGCATCCGGCGACACATGTTTGTCCGTCTGTTCGCTACCGCACACCCGTGCCAGGCGGCCCTTCATACGCAAACCTTGGAGCCAAGAACTTCGACGGCGACAGAGACACCTCGATCAGCGTTCGAGCCCTATCCCGTCGGGCCGGAGGAAGACGCGGCTTCAACGGTGTCTAGCGCTTGCCGTAGCTCCTAGAAAATCAACCGATCTGACAATGCTTCATCGACTTCGGGCACGTCCCAGTCGAAGATCGAGCGGTATTTATCGACCAAGTCTTTGAGGTCTGCGGTGAGTTGCGCGCGGTGCGCGTCCATTTCCAATTGTTCGATCTTGCCCATTGCATGCTTCTCCGTTGGTGGTGCCACCCCATCACAGATGGCGGACATCTGAACCGAAGGTTTTAACGACAACACATGGACCGGTCTGTTCGGCGGCGCACGCTGTGCGCGACATCTTTGAATGCAAAACCCGGCACAGCACCGGTTCGCCGGTCTATGCTCAACCCATGAACGATCGAATCAACCACCTCCTGAGCCAGATGGCCGCGTTAGAAGCGGAACTGCGCAGCGCTGTCCACGATCAGGAGAGCCGGATCTTCTTTCAAATTCGGGGAAAACGCGTCGAGTTCGAGCGCTCGGTCGAGGCGGCCCACCGCAAGCTCAAGACCAATTTCTTCCGCTGGCTGGTGACCAACCGGCCGCAGAACCTGATCACCGGCCCACTCATCTACGGCATGGTGATCCCATTGCTCTTGCTCGACGCCTGCGTGAGCTTCTACCAGTGGGCCTGCTTCCCCATCTACGGCATCACCAAAGTGAAGCGAAGCGACTACCTCGTGTTCGACCGCCGCCACCTGGGCTACCTCAACTTCATCGAAAAATTCCACTGCACCTACTGCGAATACGGCAATGGGCTGATGGGCTACATGGCTGAAATCCTGGCCCGCACAGAGCAGTATTTCTGCCCCATCAAACATGCGCACAAGATCCTCGGCACGCATTCGCGCTACAACCGGTTTCTCGCCTATGGTGAAGCAGAAGCTTACGAGGCCAAGCTGGAGGCGTTCCGGGTGGCACTGGGCAAGCCGGACTGACATGCACCGGATACGGTGTGCGATCAGATGACCGCCGTGCATCCGATACCCATCCCCGATGGGGGAGGCCACAGCCCATTCACCACAACCAGGAGATTTCGATGAAAGCAATCTGGAAAGACAAGGCCATTGCCAAGAGCAGCAACAGGGTGGCGGTCCGGGGCAACGCTTGTTCCCCGTTGGTTTTCTCCGGTGCCCAGCAGGTGAGCGACCGGGTGGACATCTGGCGCGGTGCGCGGGGAGTGGTGTGATGACAACCGAAGCATTCGACACCATCGTCATCGGCGCCGGACAGGCTGGCCCCTCCATCGCCGCCAAGCTGGCAACAGAAGGCCGCAAGGTGGCGCTGGTGGAGTCCGGTGAATTGGGCGGCACTTGCGTCAACCGGGGCTGCACGCCAACCAAGACCCTGCGCAAGTCGGCCCGAGTGGCCTACCTCGCGCGGCGTGCGGCCGAGTTCGGCGTTGAGGTCGGGCCGGTTCAGGTCAACTTCGACGTGGCCATGCAGCGCATGCAAACGCGCGTGGACGAATCGCGTGCGGGCCTGGCGTCCTGGCTGGGCGGGTTGGACGGGCTGAGCATTGTCAAAGCGCACGGTCGGCTGTCGGGGCGCGCGGACAATGACTTTCTCATAGAGGCGGGCTCGCGCACGCTGCGAGCACCCATGGTCGTGTTGAACACCGGCACGCGCGCGTTCGTGCCGCCCATTCCCGGCTTGGCGGACATCCCCTATCTCGACAACGAGAGCCTGCTGAAACTGCGCGAGTTGCCGCGCAAGTTGCTGATCATCGGCGGCGGCTACATCAGCCTGGAGATGGGCCAGATTTTCCGGCGCCTGGGCAGCGAGGTGAGCATCATCGAAATCGGGCCACGGCTGACCGCGCGCGAGGACGAGGACGTGTCTGCTGCGATTGCCGACATGTTGCGCACAGAGGGCATCGAACTGCTCATGGGCGTGGACATCGCGCGCGTGTTGCCGGGCGAGGCCGAAGGCGATGCCCGCGTTGAAATGACCGACGGTCGCACCATCGAAGGCAGCCACTTGCTGGTGGCCGTCGGGCGAACGCCCAACACCGACGACCTGGGCCTGAAGAGTGTCGGCCTGACGGTCAACGAGCGCGGTTATCTCCTCACCAATCAACGGCTAGAGACCGAGGTGCCGGGTATCTGGGCGCTGGGTGACATCAACCAGCGCGGCGCCTTCACCCACACCAGCTACCACGATCACGACATCCTGGCCGAGAACCTCGACGGCGGGCAACGCAGCGCGGACGCCCGCACCAGCATCTACGCCATGTTCACAGACCCGCCACTGGCCCATGTAGGGCTGTACGAGGCCGACGCGAAACGCCTGGTGGCCGAGGGCCGGCGCATCAGCCAGGCCGTGTACGCCATGAAAGACGTGAGCCGCGCCAAAGAGGAGAGCGAAACCACCGGCCTCATCAAGTTGCTGATCGACGAGGACAGCGGGCATTTTCTCGGTGCCACGATGCTCGGCATGGCCGCCGACGAGGTGATCCAGTCCATCGGGCTGGTCATGGCCAGCAAAGGAAGCTGGCGCCAAGTGCGCGAGGCCTTGCCGGTGCACCCCACGGTGACCGAGCTCCTGCCCACCATCATTGATGGCCGCAAACCACTTTGAACCGCCGACATGGCTCGCCCAAGAAGAGCAAGTTGCTGCGTCATGAAGATTTGAAAGGTTTGCGGCCTTGCAATCGCGGATCGGCATCCGTCCACTTCTGGCGGATGTTGCGCAACGCCAGAAAAAAAAAGCAGTTTGGTCAACGGCCCCCTTCCCTTCGTAGCTCTGAAGAGACACGGGTGTGATGCATGTTCCCATGGTGGGAGCATGAAGGCCTTGAAAACGAAAAAGCCCGGCAGAAGCCGGGCTAAGTCGTTGATTCAGATGGGGTGGCTGATGGGGCTCGAACCCACGACAACAGGAATCACAATCCTGGACTCTACCAACTGAGCTACAGCCACCGCAAGCCACAGATTATAGCGCGAGAACTTGCGTGTTTCGCGGGCGGGCCGCCCTTCTCCTCAACGCAGCGGTACGGCGGCCGGAGCGGGCACGGCGATATGGACCTTGAAGCGTTCCTTGAGCGTGTCGTAATAAGCCAAGCCCTCTGCGGCCGACCACCACTGGCTGTACTGCATGACCTCTTGGCTCTGGCGCGCAGCGTCTCCGGCTTCGCGTGGCAGCGTCTTCAACACTTGAACCACGGTATAGCCTTGATCCGGCAGCTTCACGCCCACCCAGGCGGGCAGTTGCTTCGGGTCGGCGCTCATGGCCACTGCGAGCACGGGTGCGGCCATGCCTTGTGCGTTGTCTCTGGACACCGTCATGGGTGCAGACAGTCCGGTGATCGCAGCACCTGTTTTCCCCAGCGCGAGTTGCTTTTCGCCTTCCTGGCGTGCCAACTCCAGCGAGCGCTCGGACACCAGTCGTGCGCGCACCAAGTCGCGCACCTCGGCCAAGGCTTGGGTGTGGGCCGGGCTGTAGCGCACCACGCGGGCGGAAACGAGCTGGCCCGAACCGGTCTCGATGGCCTCGGTGTTGTGCTTCTTCTCGATCGCGTCCGGCGCAAAAATCGCGTTGAGCAAGCGCTCGTTGGACAACACGCTACCCGCATCTGGCTTGGGCTGGCGCTGCAGGCCTTTGGCGGTTTGCACTTGCAGCTTCAAACGGTCGGCGGCGGCCTGCAAGGTGTCGGCCTTCTCATAGACCAGATTGGTGAAGGCTTCGGCGGATTCGACAAACCGCTTCTGGGCTTGCTGCTTTTTGAGGTCGGCCTCGATCTCGGCACGCATGTCTTCAAAGCTGCGCGTTTTGGGCGCGCGGATGTCGGTGAGCTGGATGATGTGAAAGCCATACTCGGTTTCCACCAGGTCCGAAATGCCCCCTTTGGGCAAGGCGAAAGCCACGTCTTCGAAAGCCTTGACCATGGCCCCCCGCGCAAAGAAGTCGAGGTCACCGCCATTGGGTGCGGAACCGGGGTCTTGCGAATTTTTGCGTGCCACCTCGGCGAAGGTTTGAGGCGCTTGCCGCACCTGATCCAACAAAGCCTGCGTCTCCTGGCGCACCTTCTCCTTGTCGGCCGCCGACGCGCCGGGCGCCACGGTCCGCAGAATATGGCTGGCTTTGCGCTCCTCGCTGCCGGAGAGGCGAGCGGCGTTTTGATCGTAGTAGCTGCGCACATCGGCCGGGTTGAGCTCCACGCCCTTTTCCAACGCCTGCGCGTCCAGCACCAGGTACTCGATATCGGCCTCTTCGGGCGCCTGGAACAAGGCTGGATGGTCTTTGTAGAAAGCCTCAATTTCAGCGTCGGTGGGCGTTACACGGGCCGCAAAATCGCTGGCCAGAAAACGGGCCGAGCGCACCTCACGGCGTTCAAAAAATGCGTTGAGTGAAACCTCTGCCAGCGCCGAAGGCGCAAAGCCGGTGCCCTGAACGCCCATCGCCACCTGGCGCTGCGACAGATCGGCGCGCACCGAAGCTTCAAACATTTCCGGCGTCATGCCTTGGCGGCCCACCAGTTGCCGGTAGGCCTCCACATCGAGCTTGCCATCCGGGCCGCGCAGTGCGGCAATGGTTTCGTTCTGCTGCAGATCGCGCGCCAGCCGCTGGTCGCTGGTGTAGAGCTTGAGCTTTTGCGCCGCCACTGCCAGCACCCGATCGCGCACCAGGCGTTCCAATACCGCGTAGCGCGCAGCGTCGCTGTCCAACAGCTTGGGGTCCACCGAAGGCATGGCTTCGCGCATGCGTTGGGACTCCACTTGGTGCGCACGGTCCCATTCGGGCTTGGTGATCTCCTGACCATCCACCGTCGCCACCACCTCGCCTTGGTTGCCGAGGTTGTCAAAGCCTTTCACGCCGAACAACACGAAGGAGGGAATGATCAACAGCATCAAAAAGCCCATCAGGTACTTTTTGTGATTGCGTATGGATTCG
>NZ_JBFJMY010000084.1:0-13009 GCF_041633695.1 Hydrogenophaga sp. | reverse complement strand
GCCGTGCACAGCCTGCGCCGAGGTGCTGCCGAAGCGCTCGAAGGCATTGCGCGCGGCGACTTCAAAACCTCCAAACTGGTCGGGCGCCGGGTGGAAGAGGTCAAGCTGCCCAAGGGCGCGCGCATCGGTGCCATCGTGCGCGGCGACGGCAAGAAGTCCGAGGTGCTGATGCCCCACCACGACCTCCTGATCGAGGCGGACGATCGCATCATCATCTTCATCCCGAACAAGCGCCTGGTGCGCGATGTGGAAAAGCTGTTCCAGGTCGGCGCCACGTTCTTCGGTTGACCATGCCGCTGCTGCGCGTTTTTCCTACGCTGGGGGCGATTCTGATGGTGTTCGCCCTGACCATGCTGGTGCCCATGGGGGTGTCGCTGTGGATGCACGATGGGGCCGGGCACGCCTACCCGCTGGCGATGGGGCTCACGCTCCTGGCGGGTCTGATGATGCGCGCCACCGTGTTGCGCGTGGGCCGGAATCTGGATTTGCAAGCCCGCGACGGCATTTTGCTGGTGGGCCTGGTCTGGACCATTCTGCCGGTGTTCGCCAGCCTGCCGCTGCTGGTCTACTTCGCCGAAGTCGGCACGCCGCTGTCGTTCACCGACGGCTACTTTGAGGCGGTTTCGGGCCTGACCACCACCGGCGCCACGGTCTTGTCGGGCCTGGACCGGCTGCCTGGCTCCATCAACCTCTGGCGCTGCTTGCTGCAATGGTTGGGCGGCATGGGCATTCTGGTGCTGGCGGTGGCGATTCTGCCCATGCTGGGGGTAGGCGGCAGCCAGCTGTTCCGGGCCGAGGCCACCGGCCCCATGAAGGACGCCAAACTCACGCCGCGCATCACCGAAACCGCCAAGGGCTTGTGGAGCGTGTACTGCCTGGTGTCTCTGGCCTGTGTGCTGGCCTACTGGCTGGGGGGCATGACGCCGCTGGACGCCTGGACCCACATGTTCGCCACACTCAGCCTGGGCGGCCTGTCGTCGCACGACAGCAGTTTTGCGTACTTCCAATCGCCCGCGCTCGAATGGGTGGCGATTGTCTTCATGCTGCTGGCCAGCTGCAATTTCGCGCTGTATTTCATGGCCCTGACCAAGCGCCAGCCCATGCGCATCTGGCGCGACCCGGAGTGGCGCGGCTCCATGCTGCTGCTGTTGGGCTCGGGGGTGTTCATCGCTGCGCTCTTGCTGATCAAGGGCACCATGAGCGACCCGGGCGAGGCCTTGCGCACCGCCTTGTTCAACGTGGTTTCGATCGGATCGACGACCGGATTTTCCACCGTGGACTACACCGCCTGGCCGGTGTTCGCGCCCATTTACATGATCATGCTCTCGGGTGTGGCCACCAGCGCGGGTTCGACCGGGGCCGGCATCAAGATGGCGCGCATCGTCATCTTGCTCAAACAGGCCAAGCGCGAGATGTCGCGCATCATCCACCCGCGCGCGGTCAACCCGGTCACCCTGGGTGGGCAGGCGGTGGAGCACAGCACGATTTTTTCCGTGCTCGGCTTCATGCTGGTGTACGGTGGCACCATCATTGGCCTGACCATGGTGCTGCTGTTGACCGACATGCCTTTCGACACCGCTTTCAGCGCCGTGGTGGCCAGCGTGAACAACATGGGTCCCGGCCTCAACGAGGTGGGGCCGGCCAGCAATTTCGCGGGCCTGAGCGATTTTCAAACCTGGATCTGTGCCTTGGCCATGATCCTGGGGCGGCTGGAAATGCTTTCGTTCATGGTGCTGTTCACGCCCGGCTTCTGGCGCAAATAGACGCAGCCCATGTACAGCCTGCTGCCCGTTCTCGCTCTCACCTCGCGCATCCTGATCGCGTTCTCGTTCGCCTTTCTGGTGCCGTTGGCCTGGGCCTGGACGGAAGACCTGGAAGAGCACCGCTTTGTCTGGGAAGGCGCTTTCCTGTTTGCGTTCATCAGCGGTTGCGTGGTGCTGGCGCTGACCCAGCGGTTTCGCCGCGAGCTGTTGCCCAAAGATGGCTTTTTGCTGGTGAACCTGGTCTGGCTGGTGTTGCCCGCGTATTCGGCCGTGCCCCTGATGTTCACCGTGCCCGACATCAGCTGGACGCAGGCCTACTTCGAGTCCATGAGCGCGCTCACCGCCACCGGGGCCACGGCGCTGTCGGGCCTGGACCAGTTGCCGGTGTCGGCCAACATCTGGCGCTGCTTTCTGCAGCTCATTGGTGGCCTGGGCATCATGCTGCTGGTGGTGGCGGTGCTGCCCTTGCTGGGTCTGGGCGGCGTGCAGCTCTACAAGGCAGAAACGCCGGGCCCCATGAAGGACACCAAGTTCACCCCCCGCATCGCCGAAACCGCGCGCGGCCTGTGGCTGGTCTACTTTCTGTTTTCCGCCCTGTGTTTTCTGGCCTACCGCTGGGCCGGCATGGGTTGGGCCGATGCCTTCATGCACATGTGCACCACCATGGGCCTGGGCGGTTTTTCTTCGCACGACGCCAGCTTTGGCTACTGGAATTCGCCGCAGATCGAGGGCGTGGCCATTGTCTTCATGACACTGGCGGGCGTGAGTTTCATGCGCTACTTCATCGTGCTGCGCTCGCTCTCTGTGCGTCCGCTGCTGGTGGACCGCGAGGTGCGCACCTATGTCAGCGTGCTGGTGGCGTGCTCGCTGCTGGTGGCGGTTTTGCTGGTCGGGCACCGGGTGTATCCCGACTGGACCGACGCCCTGCGCGCCAGCGCCTTCCACGTGCTCTCGCTGGCCACCACCACCGGTTATTCCTCCACCGACTATTCCCACTGGCCGGTGTTTGCGCCGGTGCTGCTGCTGTTTCTGGGCTGCTTTGTTTCGTGTGCGGGTTCCACCGGCGGCGGCATCAAGATGGTGCGCATGATTCTGCTCATCAAGCAGGCGCGGCGCGAGCTGGTGCGCATCATCCATCCGCGTGTGGTCAACCCGGTCACGCTGGGCGGTGGCGTCATCCCCATGTCGGTCATGAACGCGACCTTTGGTTTCATGCTGATATACGGCGCCACCATCATGGGCCTGACCATGTTGCTGCTGTTCACGGGGCTGGACATCGTGACCGCCTTTTCGGCGGTGGTGGCCACGGTCAACAACATCGGCCCGGGGCTGGGCGCTGTTGGGCCGGCCAGCAACTTTGGCGTGTTGAGCGACTTTCAGATCTGGGTGCTCACCTTTGCCATGTTGTTGGGGCGCCTCGAACTGCTGTCGGTGCTGGTGCTGTTCACCACGCAGTTCTGGCGGAAGTAGGGCCCACCCCGAGCCGGGCCTGCTGCGCGGCACGGCGCCCCCTCCAGGGGGCGGGACTGGCAGTCCGGCGGAGCCGGAACTGCGGTGCCCTGGCCTTGAGTCCCAGGCGCTCGATGGAATCTGGTGGTGGCAAAGGTGCAGCTTTTGCGGGCTGCTCCTAAGGTGCTGACGGAATCAGCAGGCCTTTGGCGACGGCAGGCCGCGCCGCAAAGGCGTCGAGCACGCGCGCCAGTTGCGGAAAATCGCTGAAGCCCACGATGTCGCCCGCGCCGTAAAAGCCGACCAGGTTGCGCACCCAGGGCCAGGTCGCCATGTCGGCAATGGTGTAGTCGTCGCCCATGATCCAGTCGCGGCCTTCCAGGCGCTGGTTCAGCACACCCAGCAGGCGTTTGGTTTCGGCCACATAGCGGTCGCGCGGGCGCTTGTCTTCAAAGTCTTTACCCGCGAATTTGTGGAAGAAGCCGAGCTGCCCCAACATCGGGCCCACGCCGCCCATCTGGAACATCAGCCACTGCAGGGTTTCGTAGCGGGCGGCGGCATCTTGCGGCAAGAACTGCCCGGTTTTTTCGGCCAGGTAAATCAGGATCGCGCCCGACTCGAACAAGGCCAGCGGCTGGCCGTTGGGTCCGTTGGGGTCGAGCACGGCGGGGATCTTGTTGTTGGGATTGAGCGAGAGGAATGCGGGCGACATCTGGTCGTTGCTCCCGAAGCTGACCAGGTGCGCTTCGTACGGCAGGCCGGTCTCTTCCAGCATGATCGACACCTTCACGCCGTTGGGCGTGGGCAGCGAATACAGCTGCAGGCGATCCGGGTGCTGGGCGGGCCATTTTTGCGTGATGGGGAAGGTGGAAAGATCGGTCATGCAGGCTCCTGGGCGTGGCGCACGGTAAGGGGTTGAAAAAGCACAGCACCCATTGGACACCGCAGGGCCATTCCCCCAGGACGGTCAAGCCTTTGCGCTTTGTCGTATGCACTCGCCTGCGCCCGCAGGCCGCGACAATGAGCAGACCTTGTGGCGCTGGCGCGGTGAAGCCCCTTTCCCGCATGGAACCTGCCCAGGTCTTCCGCGTTTCGGCGCGACCGGTCAGCGCTGCCCGGCAGCCACCGGCGGCAGGCGCTTGAGGTGCGCGTACAGCGCCAGGGCGTCGGCTTCGTTCAGTTCCCGCAGCGAGGCGAAGGGCATCACCGGGCTTACTTCGCTGCCATCGGGCCGCCGACCGCTGCGCAACATCGCGATGAACTGTTCGGCGTCGGCGTAGTGCACCATGGCGCTGCCATCCCCAGGCGTCAGGTTAGCCGCTGCTGGCCAGCTCGGTGGCGACCCGGGGATTCTGCCCCCCGACAGCCGCGCGCCATGGCAACCGATGCAGGTATTGGCCACGTAGGCACCGTGCAGTTCCGACCCGTCGGCCAACAGTTCGGGGGTGGGCGGCAGCCGGTGGTCGATCTTTTCGGCCGCATCCTGGATCAGGCCGACACCGTACAGCGCTTTCACCAGCGCGGGCACGCGAGCGCTGAAGCCTGGGCCTTCGGCTGGAGGCAACTGCCGCACATAGGCCACCAGCGCGCCCAGGTCGGTGTCGGTAAGGCGGTTGTAGTCTTCGCTGGGCATGACGAACAGCGGTCTTCCATCGGGTTTGATGCCGTGGCGCAGGGTGCGCACCCAGTCGGTGGCGGTGTAGGCGTTCACGAGACTGTTGGGGCCTGAGCTGATGTTGGGCGCGTGCACCATCAGGCTGCCGTCGTCAATGAAGGTGCGCCCGGCACCGTTCGCGCCATGGCATTCGATGCATCCGCGACTGGCATACAGGTAGCGGCCGCGTTCCATGCTGAAGCTGTCTTGCGGAATGGCCACGGCTTGCACGGCCACCTCGATGTGGCGTTGCGCCTTGCGGTCACCCAGCCAGGCACCCAGCGCCAGACCGGCGGCGCCAAAAACGGCCAGGCCCAGCACGCCGGCCAAGCTGCGTCGGATCCACGGTTTCATGGGAATCTCCTGATCGAAAAAAAGGGGCGTCAGTTCAGCTATTCAATAGTGAACCAGACCGACGTATTGAGGCAGGCCGAGAGCATGGGCCAATGGGCCCCACTCGTCGTCGCGGAGCCTGGGGCGCACGGTATCAATGACGGCGGCAAACGCCTGTGGCGGTGCATCGGCCTGCATCTCGCTGAGCAGCGCAATGCGCTCGTCCGGGTTCAGGGCCGGCGCCATCCAGCGCACGATCTCCAGCATGTCGGTCGGCGCCAGGCTGGCCAGCAAACGATCGTGCAGCGCGCGCAGCTGTGCGTCGCTGCGGTTGGCCCAAAGCAAGGCGTTGAGCGCGGTTTCCTCGGCGTGCATGTGCTCAAGGTTTTCCGCGACAAAGAGCGCCAGGTGGCGGTACAGGCGCAGCGCCTGTTGCGGACGTTGCCTCGCTTCGGCCCGGCGCAGTTCACGCAGCCCATGGCGCAGTTCGGCGATGGAGTCCAGATGGCCGCTGTGCTCGTCGGAAATGCCCAGGGTACTGCCGGGCTGGCAGGCCTCCAGTTCTGGGTGCATGAAGCTGTTTTCGTGTGCCACGTGGGCTTCACACATGGTCAGAAGGGCGTCGAACTGGACCAGCGTGGGTGTCATCTCAGCGGGATCGGCCAGGCCCATGCGGCCCACGCGTTGCAGCGTGTCCGTCATGAAGAATCGCAGCGCCTTGTGGATGGGCGCGTACAGGTCCAGGCGCGGTGTGGATGGCGAAGCGGCCAATGCCATTTTTTGAGAAGAAGGGGCGGCGAGTGTGGTCATGGGGTTTCCTGGTTTGCGGTTGCATGAGGGCGGAACCGCAACGTGGTTGCGGGGCTGCCACGGTGGGTCAAGACAGGCGCTCAGTGTCTGAAACCAGGTCCGTGCGTGCATCGCCCAAAGGAGCCATTGGCCGTGTCACTTTGGACCATGGCGCGCAGGTGCCGGTTCTTGCGTTCCCACCGCTGCGGGCGGCTGTGTGAACACCCACAGCAGTAGCAACGGCAGCGTGCCGGTATTGGTCACGGTGAAGATCTGGCCGGCGGGCAGCAGCAGCGTGCAAGGGGCCACAAAGCGCATGGGCCCCCCGTCCACCCAGACTTTTCCACTGCCAGCACCTGGTGCCACCAACACGAGTTCGCCGGTGTGTTGCAAGGTGGTTGTGGTTTTGCCGGCTGGCAGCGCGTGCTGCCAGACACCGAACCCGTGCACGCCGCAGCGGGCGTCGGCGGCCACCACGCCGCTGTCGCTGCCCAGTTGCCAGTGGGGGGCATGGGCGTGCAGGATCACGCGCATCGTGGGCCGGTATCGCAGGGGTCGAGGGCGAGGTGCATGGCGCAAGCGTGGCGCGTGGGCCAGACCAGCGCATCGCCCAAAAGAGCCATATGCGAAAGCAATTGAGCGCCGACCAAAGCTGTCGCAGAATCCGGGGCATGCGTTCAACGGTCGAATTGCCTGACTTTGCGCAGGCCAAGATCCGGCCGCCGCAACTGCGAACCCATCTCGTGGCCCGGCCCGGGCTAGAGCAGGCGTTGCTGGCTGCCTTGCCCCGTCACCGCTTGACCCTGCTGGTAGCACCCGCGGGCTATGGCAAGACGGCGGCTTTGGCGCGCATGCTCTGCCATTGGCCTGCTGAAGCGGCGTTGGCCTGGATCACTGCCGACGAAGACGACCATTTGCAGCGGCTTCTCGCTTGCCTGACTGCGGCGCTGGAGCCGCTGGACCTGCCCTGGCGGGTGGCGCCCGAGGCGCTGGGCACGCTGGCCCAGGCTGATGGTGGCTTGCGCGGCGTGGCCAACGAACTGATCAATGCGCTGGCTTCGGCTGAGGTGGCCCAGGGCTTGATCGTGATCGACGACGCCCACAGCATCAGCGATCCGCGCGTGTTTGCGCTGCTGCAGGCGGTGCTGGACCACCTGCCTGAGCACTGGAGCGTGGCGATCGCCAGTCGGGTCGATCCACCGCTGTCGCTGGCGCGCTGGCGGGTCAGCGGCGAACTGGCCGAGTTCCGGCGGACCGAGCTGCGCTTCAACGCGCAGGAAACCGCAGCCTTGTCGGTCAGCATGGGGCTGGGCGATATGGACGCGCAACTGGCCGAACTGCTCACGCTCACCGAGGGGTGGGCGGTGGGGCTGCGTCTGGGTCTGTCGGCGCAGGCCAATGCCCGAGGTGGTGGGTCGTCCGCACGGGATGTGCGCGCGTGCAGTGGTACGGCGCACCGCCATCTGTTCGATTATCTGGCCAGCGAAGTGCTGGACGACATGCCGGACGATCTGTGCCACTTCCTGTTGCGCTGTTCCGTGTTGCCCGAACTCAGCGCCGAGCGTTGCGCCCATGTGAGCCAGCTGCCGCAGGCCGCCTACTGGCTGGAAGAAGTGGAGCGCCGTGGCCTGTTTGTCACCGTGCTCGATAGCGAAGATCTGACCTTGCGCTTGCACGACTTGTTCCGGGATTTCCTGGAAAGCCGCTTGCAACGCGACCACGCCGACCAGGTTCCCGCCCTGTTGTGCCGAGCGGCCGAGCACGAGCCCGACCTGACGCGTGCGGTGGGCTATCTCTTGCGAGCTGGGGACTGGGATCAGGCCACCCGGCGGCTGGTCGAAAGCGGGCCTGAGCTGATCGCGCGCGGGGGGGCCCCGGCGCTGGATCAGATGCTGGACCAGTTTCCCGGCGGCGAGCTGGCCGCGCGGCCCGATCTGCACCTGCTGCGCGGCATGGCCGCATTCCCGCGTTTCGACTTCGACATGATGTCCACCGAAATGCTGCAGGGCGCCGAGGGCTTGGCCCAAGCGGGTCGTGCCAGCGAAGTGCCGCTGGCACAGGCCTTTGCGACCCTGGGCATGATGAGCAGCGGACAGGTCGAGGCGGCTGCCGTCATGCTGGCGCGGCTGGTTCTACAGCCCTTGCCGCCCGACCAGCAGGCCCTGGTCCGCTATGCCTGTGCCTGGTGCGCCTTTGCCCAAGGGCGGTCCGACGACGTGGCACCCCACCTGGTCGCCATGGTGGAAGGACTGGAGCGCTGCGCCGATGTACAGGTCGGGAATGGCTGTTTTTTCCTCAGCATGCTGGCCGGCTTTCCCGGTGCGCGGCCGGCGCTCATCCGCTTTGCCGACTGTGCGTTGCGCCTGAGTGGCGATCAGCCCAGCCAGTTGCGCGCCGGAGCTTGGCACCTGCGCACCTGGCTCGCGCTGGAAGTGGGCGACCTCGCTGCTGCACTGCAGCACCTGACCCGGGCCGATGAAGACGTGCACTGGCTGGGCCGCCCCCGTAGCCTGATGACAGAGAGCTGGATGAGTCACACCTTGCTGGACGCCCTGCGAGGTGATGCCGCAGCCTGTCATGCCGCCGCCCACGAAAACGCGCGCGACATGACCGAACACTCGCTGGCCGCCAACCGCTTGACGCACGAACACGCGGTGTTGTTTGCCCATGTGCGCGGCTGCTGGATCCTGGGCGATATGGTGGCGCTGCGTTCAGCCGCTGCTCTGCTGGCGCGCACCGGCAATGTCTATGAATGGGCCTACGCAGAGTCTGAGCGTCAGATGGGCCGTGCGATGGTGGCACTGGCCGACGGTGACCTGGCGCTGGCCCACAAGCTGTTGCAGCCACTGGCGGCGGGCGCTGAAGGCTCTGTGTACTTCGTCACCACGCAACTGCGTTTGATGCTGGCCGATGTGGCCTGGCGCCTGGGTCGGCACGACGAAGCCGCCGCCATCCTCAGGCCTTGGTGTGCCCAGGCGCTGGGTGGTGGCGAAGTCGGGGGTGCGCTGATGGTCGGGTCTGAGGCGTTGCAGCGACTGGCCGCAGTCGACTGGGGCACCCACCTTGGCCCGGGCGGAACCGCCTTGTTGCAGCAATTGGCGCAGCGGTTATCCGGTGCAGCCCAGCCGCTGGCACCTGACGGGCTGCCTTTGGAGTCGGTCGGTGGAGCCGTTGCCTATCCGGGCGCTGGGCACTGGCGCCGTTGCGCCGACGACCCGACCAGCGTGCTCACCGAGCGCGAGCGCGAGGTGCTGGCCCGCATCGCCGCGGGTGACAGCAACAAGCTCATTGCCCGCCGCTTCGACCTCAGTCCGCACACGGTCAAGCGCCATGTGGCGAACATCCTTGGCAAGCTTGACGTGACCACACGTGGTCAAGCCGCAGCTTGCTGGCGGGGCTTGCCGACCGATCAGGGGAAGGGCCCGTTGCAGCGGTGACAGGGGATGGCGGACTGGGCGTTTGACGCGATCGTGGAGCGCGTCGAACCCGAGCCCCTGTTTTCGTACCGTTGGCATCCGTAGTCCGTCGACCCCGAGATCCACGACGGACAGGAACAAGGCACGGTGGTGACCTTCACCCTGAAAGACGCGGGCGACGGCACGCTGCTCACGGTGGTCGAATCCGGCTTCGCTCAGTTCCCGCTCGAACGCCGCCCAGAAGCCTTCAGCATGCGCACGCAGGGTTGGGGAATCCAGTTGGGCAACGTGCAATGCAATGCCATGCCTGTACGCCCTGACCCGGCGCTGCCGGGGCTGGAGATTGCACCCGTGTTTTCGCGCTGGGCGACCAGACGCGCCTGCGCCTGATCGCCGTTTTTTGCGCGGGTGGTGCGCTCTCCATCGCGCAAAACTGAAGCTGGCGCTGGAGCCGGGCGAGCTGCCATGAGCGCGGCAGCTTGGGGCAGCAGGGCAGGGGCCTCCGTTCTGCTTCACGTGCTGCTGGCAATCGGGCGCTACCATCGGGGTTCAGCTCCCCGCGCGGGCCTTGCCCGCTCTGGCGCTTCGACCCGCAAACCCGCTTTTCGACAGGAGACCACCATGCCCATCACCAAAGGTTTCCGCACGCTCGTGGACGAAGCCACGGCCCAGATCACCACCTACAGCGTGGCCCAGGTGCGCGAGCGCCTGGGCAGCGACCCGACGCTGCAACTGGTGGACATCCGCGACCCGCGCGAACTTGAACGCGAAGGCACAGCGCCCGACGCCTTGCTGGCGCCGCGCGGCATGCTCGAATTCTGGGTCGACCCCGAGTCGCCCTATTTCAAACCCGCGTTCGGCGACGAGAGCAAAGAGTTTGTGCTGTTCTGCGGCGCCGGCTGGCGCAGCGCCCTGGCCGCCAAGGCCTTGCAAGACATGGGCATGCGCAACGTGGCCCACATCGACGGCGGTTTTGGCGCCTGGCTGAAAGAGGGCGCCCCCACCGAAAGCCTGGAGGCGCGCAAGGCCCGGCACGCAGCGTCCAAACCGGCGTGAGCACGGCGCCTGCCACCGCCTGCCCCTGTGGCCGCAGCGATGCGCGCCGCCGTGCCATGGCCTACGCCGCCTGCTGTGGCCGCTACCTGGACCACGACACCCCCGCCCCCGACGCCGAAAGCCTCATGCGCTCGCGCTACAGCGCATACGCGCTGGGCCGCCGCGCCTATTTGCTGGTCACCTGGCACCCCAGCACCCGGCCCACCGATCTGGATCTGGCGCTCGACGTGAAATGGCTGGGGCTCGATGTGCGCGAGCACCGCCAGATCGACGCCGACCACGCCGAGGTGGCCTTCGTCGCCCGCTCGCGCCAAGGCGGCCGAGGCCAGCGCATGCAAGAGCGCAGCCGCTTCGTGCGCGAAGGCGGGCGCTGGCTGTATGTGGACGGCGACCTCGCCTGAACCTTTTCAACCTATTTGCAGAAAGCCACCCCGATGTTCGAAGCCGTGTTGTTCGATTGCGATGGCGTGCTGGTCGACAGCGAGCCCATCACCAACGGCGTGCTGCGCCAAATGCTGAATGAAGCCGGCTGGGCACTGAGCCAGGCCGAGTGCATGCACATCTTCATCGGCAAGGCCGTGCGCGACGAGCGCGCGCGCATCGAACGAGAGACCGGCAAGCCGCTCACCGAAGACTGGATGCGCGCCTTCTACGCCCGGCGCGATCAGCGCCTGCGCGCCGAACTGCAAACCGTGCCCGGCGCGCTGCAAGCCGTGGCGGCGGCCCACCGAGGCACCAGCGGACGCATCGCCTGCGCCTCGGGCGCCGACCGGCCCAAGGTCGTGATGCAGATCCAGATGGCGGGCATGCACACCTACTTTGGCGACCGCATCTTCAGCGGCCACGACCAGCCACGCTCCAAACCCTTCCCCGACGTCTACCTGGCCGCCGCCGCCCACCTGGGCGCCGATCCTGCGCGCTGCCTGGTGATTGAAGACACAGCGACGGGCGCCCAAGCCGGTATTGCCGCCGGTGCCACCGTCTGGGGCTATTGCCCCGAAGGGCATGGCAGAGCGTTCGACGGGCTGACGGTGGCGCGGGTGTTTCGGCACATGGATGAGTTGGCGCAGGCCTTGGTTCTTTGACTGCGACCGCCGCCCGCAGCGGTCATTGCGTCATGTGGTCTACGGGCATCAACGCCCAACCTTCGGCGCCCGCGACCAGTAGATGGGTCAACCCCAGCTGGCTCAGAAATGCCTGATCGTGCGAGGCCACGAGCAGCGCGCCGCGATAGCCCGTCAACAGCGTTTCCAAGGCCTCCAGCGATGGCAGGTCCAGGTGATTGCTGGGCTCGTCCAGCAGCAGCAACTCCGGTGGCTCATTGGCGTAGAGCACGCAGGCCAGCGCAGCCTTGAGGCGCTCGCCGCCGCTGAGCAATTCCTGTTGAACGGCGACTTTCTGCGCGCCCAGTCCGAGTTGAGCCAGTCGCATGCGCAGCTCGCCTTCGCCAAGCGTGTGATTGATGTCCTGCAGTTGCTCAAGCACCGGTCGCTGCTTACCCAGGCCGTCCAGGCTCTGGTCTAGATAGACCATGCGATTCGTGATCCTACAAATTCCTGCCAAGGGTTCAATCCGACAGGCGAGCACCTTGAGCAAAGTGGACTTGCCGCAGCCGTTGGGTCCTACGAGGCCGATGCGCTGCTGCCCCGTCACCAGCAGGCTGATGTGCCGTGTGGCTTGCGGCACAAAGGGTAGAACCACCTTGTCCAATGCCGCTACCTGACGTTGAGCGATCCCGGTGTTGGAGGGTGCATGCAAATGGATGTGCAGTTCGCTGACGACCTGCGCCGCGGCTTCGCGCATGCGTTGCGCGAGTTCAAGCTGCGTGCCGGCTTGCTGCCGGCGCAGCTTGCCCATCGACTGTTCGCTGCGCTCCTTCTGCCGGTCAAGCAGGATCTTTGCCTGATTGGCCTGCTTGCTGTTGCGGGTTCCGCGCGCCTGTCGTTTCTCCTGGCGCTCGCGCTGTGCGCGCATTGATTGCTCCTCGCGCCGCCGGTCGAGCCGGGCACGCTCCAGTTCGGTGAGCGCATTCTGCTGCTCCTGTGCCTTGGCCTGCGCATAGAAAGCGTAGTTGCCACCGTAGCTGCGCAAGCCCAGTGAAGACAACTCGACGATGCGTTCCATGCACGCCAGCAACTGCCGGTCATGGCTGATCACCAGCAGTCCGCGCAGCCAGCGGTGCAACCAGCCGATCAAGGCCTGGCGGCTCGGCTGGTCGAGGTGGTTGCTGGGTTCGTCCAGAATCAGGACGTCCGCATCTGACAGCTGCGCGCCGATCAAGGCCACGCGCATCGACTCGCCTCCGCTGAGCGCAGTGGCGGGCGTATCCGCATCCAAGTGCTTCAAGCCCTGGTGTTCAAGGGCATGGTCAAGCTGATGACGGATGTCCCAACGGTCGCCGACCGCATCAAAATGCAGCCGCGCGGAACTACCGGCCTCGATGCACTTCAGCGCATCCAGCACGCCGCGTACGCCAGCAAGATCAGCCACCGTGGCGTCTGCAGCCGGGCCAAGCTGTTGGGCGAGGTCGACTTCGACGGCACGCCGGC
>NZ_JBFJMY010000083.1:0-13119 GCF_041633695.1 Hydrogenophaga sp. | reverse complement strand
GCTGAGCTTGTCGAAGCCCTCACCCACACCCAGGCGAACCCTTCGACAGGCTCAGGGCGAACGGTTGTTACGTCACCGGGCCGGATCTGTAGGATGTGTGGTTTGCCTCTTCACCGGGAAAGCCATGATCGACCTCTACACCGCCGCCACTCCGAACGGACACAAGGTGTCCATTGCTCTGGAAGAGCTGGGCCTGCCCTACACGCTGAAAGTGCTCGACCTGTCCAAGGGCGAGCAGAAGACGCCCGCATTTCTCGCGCTCTGCCCCAATGGGCGCATACCGGCCATCGTGGACCACGAGGCCGGTGGTTTTTCGGTCTTCGAGTCGGGTGCGATATTGATTTACCTGGCCGAAAAGACCGGTCGGCTCATGCCTGCCGACGCCCAAGGCCGCTCGCTGGTGCTGCAGTGGCTGATGTTCCAGATGGGTGGTATCGGCCCCATGATGGGCCAGGCCAATGTGTTCTACCGCTACTTCCCTGAAAAAATCCAGCCCGTGATCGACCGCTACCAGGGCGAGTCGCGGCGCCTGTTCGGCGTGCTCGACGCGCGCCTGAAAGACCACGAATTCCTGGCCGGCGACTACTCCATTGCCGACATCGCCAACTGGGCCTGGGTGCGCACCCACCGCTGGTCGGGCGTGGAGCTCGACGACCTGCCACACCTCAAACGTTGGCGCGATACGATCCGTGCGCGCGCGGCGGTCCAGCGCGGTATCGAACAACCACCGTCGAGCGTGGACCTTACGCGCGACGGCGACGAAGCCGCGAAGCGCTTTGCACAAGAGGCGCGCCAGATGGTCGAAATGGGGCGCTCCAGTGCCACGCCGCCGCCCCAGTCTTGAGCGTTCGCCACGCCCGATCCCAAGCCTTTTCGACGGAGCCCCGCATGAAGCTGTTTGTCTCGCCGCGCGCACCCAGCCCCCGGCGCGTGCTGATGTTCCTGGTGGAAAAAAACATCAATGGTCTGGAGTTGGTGCACGTCGATCTCAACGCGCAAGAGCACAAGAACGCCGCCTACCGCAGCAAAAGCCCGCTGGCGCGGGTACCGGCGCTGGAGCTGGACGACGGGCGCGTGCTCACCGAAACGCGGGCCATCTGCACCTACATGGAGTCGCTCTACCCCGAACCCAATCTGATGGGAGTGGATGCCGAGGAGCGCGCCTTCATTGAAATGGCGGACCGGCGCATGGAGTGGTATTTCATGCTGCCCATCGCCAACTGTGTGCGCCACACCCACCCCGGTCTGGCCTTGCTGGAGCAGCCGCAGTTCGCTGCGTATGGTGAATCGCAGGCCGAGAAACTGCTGGAGACCGCGAGCTGGCTCGACACCGAACTGCAGCGCCAGCCCTGGATCGCCGGCGAGCGCTTCACCATTGCCGACATCACCGCTTTTTGCGCGCTGGAGTTCGCGCGCCTGATGCGGTTCAAGGCCGGCGAAGCGGGCTACCCCGCCTTGCAGGCCTGGCGCGATCGGGTGGCGGCGCGCCCCAGCGCTCTGGTGTAGCGCAGGGCTTCATTTCCACGGCGTGGGGGCCGCCGCGAGCGCGTGCTCCATGGCGGGCAGCGTTTCCAGTTCGGTTTGCAAACGCTGCGCCAGTTGCGCGCGCCAAGCCATTGCCCAGGGCTGGTCGTTCGTGGCCAACAAGGTCTGCGCCGTGCTCAAGTCGTTCAAACGGCCCAGGTAGTCCTGGGCATCGGCCAACGCAGCGGTGCTGCGCTCGACGCGTTTGGGCGGCAGCAGACTGCTCAGAAATTCTTGCGCATAGCGCAGCTGTTTGAGCTGGATGCGCAAGGCGTGCCGCCCGTCCGGACCGAGTTGCAAGGCGTGGCGGACTTCGCGCTGCAGCCGCGCGTACCGCTGCTGCAGTTGCGTGTGCGCCCAGTCGCCCAGCGCACGGTGCTTGCTGGCCTGCTTGGGTACCTCCAGCGCCAGCAGCGCGCGCGTGAAAGCCAGCATGCGCAGACTTTGGGCCGGGCTGTCCAGCACCTGCGCGGCGGCTTGCCAGGCGGTGTGCCGCTCGTGTGCCACCCAGGTCTGCAGCGCCTCGGATTCGGCTGCGGTGTTCAGATACGTGGGCAGCCATTCGGTGGCCAAGACGTCCCAGTTGCGCGCAGCGTCGAGCTGGTGCATCAAGGCGCGGAATTCCGCCCGCCAGTAGGCCACGAAGCGGTGTGGCAAATGGGGCGCGAACAAGGCCAGCCCGGTGCGCAGGCGGCGCAAGGCCACGCGCATCTGGTGCACAAATTCGGGGTCGGGCAGTGTGCCGTCGGCGCTGGCGTTCGCCACGCACATGGCGCCCTGGGCGTGTTCACCCCAATGGGCCACGCCGGCCAGCGCGGCGTGCCGGAACGCCTGCACCGGATGCATGTCGGCACCGAGCAGCAGCGGTGCGGCCTTGCGCGCTTGTGGGCCTTGGCCCTGGAACAGCGCGTAACCCCGCTCGGCCTTGCTGCGGTCTGCCGCGTGCAGGCGCAAACCTTGTTTTGCTTGACCGTGTGGTCCCAGCGCCAGCGTGTGGGCCAAATCGAGCAAGGCGTCCGCGTGCCCGTGTTTCAGCTCCAACTCCAACTCCAAAATCGGCTCGCTGCGCGCCCCGGGTGCCGCACCGGTGGTGATCGCACCCTGGTCGAGCGCGACTTCGATCAGCGAACCGGCATGCGCCAGCAGCCAGGTGCGGCGCGTGAAGTCGGTGCGGAACACCGGCACCAGTTGCCAGGCGAGCCCGGTGAGGGTTCGGGCCAGATCGGGCTGGTCGACCAAGGCCTCGAAGTCGAACGCACCGGGCCGGGTGGGCGCTTCCCATTCGCCGCGCTGGCTCAAGCCGCCCACGGAGCTGCCAGCGGTCTTGACGGTGAGCAAGGTGCGCCGCCCCACGCGGCGCTCGCGCACCGCCATGCGTTGTTGCATCAGCGCCAGGGCGGGGGTGTCGAAATAGGTGTTGCGCAGCCGGGCGCGCACCGAGGGCTGCGCGGCCAGCACGGGGTGCGCCAGCAAGCGCCGCACATCGGCCGGGTGCAGGCTGAGCTTGAGTTCGGTTTCCTGGGACATGGCAAAAGTCGGTGGCGGGCCCTTGATTGTCAGCGACGGGCACTTCCCGGTGCCCATCTTGGTGGCATGGGCGGCGCCGATCCGCACAAGTTGTAACAGGCTCTCTGGTGTTGCGGTCGAGAATGTACGGGTGCAGCCGGCTTTCGGGTGCAGCGTGTCGGATACCCCGTTGGAGAAAACGATGAAAATGCGAAGCCTTTTGAGCGCCGTGGTGTTGGCCGGTTTGGCGGCCTGCGGTGGCGGTGGTGGATCCGCCGCCGGTTCCGGCCATCTGCGGTTGGCCCTGACCGACGCGCCATCCTGTGGCTACGACGCGGTGTATGTGACGGTTGAAAAAGTGCGGTTGCACCAGAGCAGCAGCGCGCGCGAACAAGACGGTGGCTGGTCGGAGTTGACCTTGGCCTCGCCACAGCGGGTGAACCTGCTGGACTTGAACAACGGTGTGCTGCAAGAGCTCGGCCAGACGCCACTGCCCGCAGGCTCTTACCAGCAGCTGCGGCTGGTGCTGGTTGACAACCAGACCACGCCGCTGGCCCAGGCGGTGATTCCCACAGGCGGTGCGGAAGTCGAACTCAAGACCCCGAGCGCGCAACAATCTGGACTCAAGCTCAAAGTCAAGATCGATGTGGCCGCCGACCAGACGGCCGATTTCGTGATCGATTTCGACGCCTGCAAGTCGGTGGTGAAGGCCGGCAAGTCGGGGCAGTACTTGCTCAAACCGGTTCTGCAGGTCATTGCCAGAACCCAGACCGGCGTGGCCGGACAGGTGGACGCATCACTGGCCCACGGCAGCACCACGCTGGCCTTGCAACAAAACGGCGCCACGGTGCGCTCGACCATGCCCACCGCATCGGGCAGCTTTCTGCTGCAACCGGTGGCACCGGGCACCTACACCTTTGTGCTGACCACGCCCGGGCGTGCGGCGGCGGTGGTGAAGGCCGTGGGCGTGGCTTCGGGCGAGGTGGTGCGCATCAATCCGGTGGCCACGCCACTCAACCCGCCGTCCTCGCCCAGCGGAACCCTCACCGGGACCGTGACCACGGCGCTCACGCCGGTGGACGCCACCGTGCGGGCGCTGACGCAGCTCACGGGCGGTCCGCTGGTGGAGTGGCTGGCGCGTCCGGTGGATGGCAATACGGGTGGGTATTTTTATCAGTTGCCCACGGCCGCCCCGCAAGTGGCGATCCATGCCGCAGGCGCCGCGCCGGTGTTCAGCGCCGATGGAGGGGCCGCAGGCGCGTATTCTCTGGAGGCATTGGCCGCAGGGGAGACCCAGGCATCCGGGCCGCTGGTGCTGGGCGGTGGTGCGACCGTGGTGCGCAATTTCGCCTTTCCCTGATATCTTTTCGTCTCCTGTTTCCTCTACCGAGATCTTCCAATATGAACCGTGTTTCTCGCTACCTGCAAGCACCCTTGGTCGTGTGTCTGGCCGTGGCCCTGTCCAGCGCCCCGGCACTGGCCGAAAAACCCGATTGGGTGGGCAAACCCGGCAAGGCTGAAAAAAGCCACAAGAGCGACAAGGGCGATGGGGGCGACAAGGGTGGGCGCGTGGAGCGCTCGTCCTCGGACACGCAGCGGGCCACGTCTTCCGGCGTTTCCGTCCAGGTGCAGATCGGCGGCTATTTTGGCGAGCCGCAGCGCGTGGCGGTTCGCGACTACTATGCGCCGCGACTGCGCGGGGCCAAATGCCCGCCGGGGCTGGCGAAAAAGCACAACGGGTGCCAGCCACCGGGCCAGGCCAAGAAGTGGCGCGTGGGCCAGCCCCTGCCTGCGGCGGTGGTCTATTACCCGGTGCCCCATGCGGTGTCGGTGCAGATCGGCTTGCCGCCCGCCGGCCACAAGTACGTGCGGGTCGCCGCCGACATTCTGCTGATCGCGGTCGGCACCGGCATGGTGATCGACGCGATCGAAGACCTCAGCCGTTAAGGCTCAGCCCGGCGCCACCAGCAGGCGCTGGAGATACTGCCCGGTGATGCTGTCGGGATTCGCGGCCAGCGCCTCGGGTGTGCCGGTGCCGACCACGGTGCCGCCGCCCGAGCCGCCGGCGGGGCCCATGTCGATCACCCAGTCGGCAGTCTTGATCACGTCCAGGTTGTGCTCGATCACCACGATGGTGTTGCCCGCGTCGCGCAACTGGTGCAGCACCTGCAGCAGCAGCTCGATGTCGGCGAAGTGCAGGCCGGTGGTGGGCTCGTCCAGGATGTAGAGCGTGCGTCCGGTGTCGCGCTTGCTCAGCTCCAGCGCCAGTTTCACGCGTTGCGCTTCGCCGCCCGAGAGCGTGGTCGCGCTCTGGCCGAGCTGGATGTAGGTGAGGCCCACGTCCATCAGCGTTTGCAGCTTGCGGTGCAGCGTCGGCACGGCGCCAAAGAAGGCGTGCGCCTGCTCCACCGTCATGTCCAGGATCTGCGCGATGTTCTTGCCCTTGTACAGCACGTCCAGCGTTTCGCGGTTGTAGCGCTGGCCGTGGCAGACCTCGCAGGGCACGTAGACATCGGGCAAGAAGTGCATTTCCACCTTGACCACGCCGTCGCCCTGGCAGGCCTCGCAGCGGCCACCGGCCACGTTGAAGCTGAAGCGCCCCGGGCCGTAGCCGCGTTCGCGCGAGGCGGGCACTTCGGCCATAAGCTCGCGGATGCCGGTGAACAGGCCGGTGTAAGTGGCCGGGTTGCTGCGCGGTGTGCGGCCTATGGGGCTTTGGTCGACGTTGATGACCTTGTCGAAATGCTCAATGCCTTCGATGGCTTCGTGTTCGGCCGGTTCGTCGTGCGAGCGGTACAGCGTGCGCGCGACGGCGGCGTACAGCGTGTCGTTCACCAGGGTGGATTTGCCCGAACCCGAGACGCCGGTGACGCAGGTGAACAGGCCGACCGGAAAGGCCACGCTGACGTTTTTCAGGTTGTGCCCCTTGGCACCCACCACGCGGATTTCCTGCAGCTCGCCCAGGGTGGCGATGTGGGCCGCCTCGCGCGCGGCGCGCCGTTCGGCGGCCGGGCTCATGGGGTAGCGCGGTTTGGCGCCGGCCTTGCCCGCGGGCTTGAAGGCGGGCTTGTGCACCACCGGCAACCAGGGTGTGCGTTGGGCCGGCACCGCGATCGCGCGCGCGCCGCTCAGGTATTGGCCGGTGAGCGATGCCGGTGTGGCCATGACCTCGGCACAACTGCCTTGCGCCATCACGTGGCCACCGTGCACACCGGCGCCCGGACCCATGTCGATCACGTGGTCGGCGGTGCGGATCATGTCTTCGTCGTGCTCCACCACCAGCACCGTGTTGCCCAGGTCGCGCAGGTGTTGCAGCGTGGCGATCAGGCGGTCGTTGTCGCGCTGGTGCAGGCCGATGCTGGGCTCGTCGAGCACATACATCACACCGGTCAGGCCGCTGCCGATCTGGCTGGCCAGGCGAATGCGCTGGGCTTCGCCGCCGCTGAGCGTGTCGGCGCTGCGGTCCAGGCTCAGGTAGTTCAGGCCCACATCGTTCAAAAATTTCAGGCGCTGGCGGATTTCGTTGATCACGCGCGCGGCGATGTCGCCCTTGGCACCGGGCAGGTGCAGCGCGCTGAAATAGGTCAGCGACTCGCCCAGGGTGATGTGGCTGATCTTGTAGATCGGTTGTTTCTGCTCGCCCTCGCCCACGAACACGTGGCGCGCTTCGCGGCGCAGCCGCGTGCCCTCGCACTCGGGGCAGGCCTGCGTGGCGCGGTAGCGCGACAGCTCTTCGCGCACGTGCGAGGAATCGGTTTCGCGGTAGCGGCGCTCGAAGTTGCGCACGATGCCTTCAAACGGGTGCTTCTTGCTGATCTTCTTGCCCGACTGCGGGCCCGATTCCAGCGCGTAGCTGAACTTGATTTCGTCTTCACCCGAGCCGTAGAGCAAGACCTGTTGCACCGCTTCGGGCAGGTCTTCCCAAGGCCCTTCGGCATCAAAACCGTAGTGCGCGGCCAGGCTCTCGATCATGGAGAAGTAGTAGCCATTGCGCCGGTCCCAGCCTTTGATGGCGCCGCTGGCCAGGCTCAGGCTGGGAAAGGCGACCACGCGCGCCGGGTCGAACACCTCGGTGTGGCCCAGGCCGTCGCAGCTGGGGCAGGCACCCATGGGCGAGTTGAAGGAGAACAGGCGGGGTTCCAGCTCGTCCACCGTGTAGCTGCACAAGGGGCAGGCGAAGCGGGCGGAAAAACTGTGGGTCCCGGGTGCTGCGGCTGTGGCCGGTGCGTCGGTCTCGCCGCCCATCTCCTGGGCGATGGCCTTGCCATCGGCCATGCGCAAGGCGGTTTCGAAGCTTTCGGCCAGGCGCTGGCGCAAGGGGTGGGTGCCGTCCTCGTCCAGCGTGTTGCGCACCTTGATCCGGTCCACCACCACGTCGATGTTGTGTTTTTCGGTTTTCTTGAGCGCGGGCAAAGCGTCAAAGTCCACCACCTGGCCATCGACCCGGAAGCGCACATAGCCCTGGGCCTGCATGTCGGCGAACAGCTCGATGAACTCGCCCTTTTTCTCGCGCGCCACCGGCGCCAGAATCATCAGGCGCGTGTCTTCGGGCAGGGCGAGCACCGCGTCCACCATCTGCGCCACGCTTTGTGACGCCAGCGGCAAGCCGTGGTCGGGGCAGTGCGGCGTGCCGGCGCGGGCGTACAGCAGGCGCAGGTAGTCGTGGATCTCGGTCACCGTGCCCACGGTGGAGCGCGGGTTGTGGCTGGTGGCTTTTTGCTCGATGGCGATGGCCGGCGACAGGCCTTCGATCAGGTCCACGTCGGGCTTGTCCATCAGCTGCAAGAACTGGCGCGCGTAGGCCGACAGGCTTTCCACGTAGCGGCGCTGGCCTTCGGCGTACAAGGTGTCAAAAGCCAGACTGGATTTGCCCGACCCCGACAGCCCGGTGATCACCACCAGCGCGTGCTTGGGGATGTCGAGGTCGATGTTCTTCAGGTTGTGCGTGCGCGCACCGCGCACCGACAGCATGCTGCCGCGCGCGGGGGCGACCGCGACCGAGGTCGGGATGTTCAAGGGGGGGAGATTCTGGTTCAAGGCGGGTCGTCGGGGCGTTTCGGGCGGCGTCAAGCGGGCAACCCGACATGATAAGCCTCGCAGCGTTTGGATGCACAGGTGGCTGTGCGTCTGCCCAGACCCGGGTTTCAGCGCGGGCGCTGGCGCAGCCCGATGGCGGCGAGCAGGCCGACCGAGACCAGCACCAGACCGGTCAGCTGTGGGCCGTTGGGCCATTCGCCGGTGACCGGGATGCCGATCAGAATCGTGGCAGCCGGCACCAGCGCCGGGAAGATGCCGGCCCGCGCGGGGCTCAGCAGTTCGGCTGCGCGGGTGAAGCACACCACCGCCACCACACCGGCCAGCACGCCTTGCACCACCACTTGCGTGGCCAAATCCAGCCAATGCATGGCGGCGATGCGACCCAGATCCTGGGTCAGCAGGTAGACCGGAACAATGGCCAGCGCGGAGAGCGCCGACAGCGCCGCCGTGGCGGGCAGGGCCTTGATGCGCCAGCGGCTGGTGAGCACGGTGAACCCGGCCCAGAGCAGGCCGGCAAGCACAAACATGGCGTCGCCCAGCGTTGCCATGCTGCCACCCGCCACCAAACCGGGACCGGCGATCACGGCCAGGCCGATGACGATGATGCCCATGCCGATCAGGCGGCTGCGTGGCGGCCGGTCGTGCAAGACCCAGGCGGCCAGCAGGCTCGTGCCCATCATGGCGCAAGCGGGCTGGATGACGGCGCCGTGGACCAGCGGAGCGAAGCCGTAGCCGCCCGCACCGAGCAGCATGAACAGCGGCCCCACCAGCAGGGCCAGGGTCGCCGCCCGGGGCCAGCCCACACCGGCCAGCTGGCGCGGCTGGTGCGCCAACAGCCAGGGCAAGACCACCAGCCCGGCGCTGCCGTAGCGGAACAAGGCGAAGTCCATGGCGGCAAGCCCTTGGTTCATGCCGGCGCGGGCAAAGGCCATCGAACTGCCCCAGATCAGCGCCGCGCCCAGGCCGAAGAGCAAGCCTTTGAACGCGTCGGAAAGACCGGGCTTGGCCGGGCGGGAGAGGGCGGCTTCGCTCATGCCGCGGGTGTTGGGTCGAGGGTCATGGGGCTTGTGTGGAGTGGCGGCCACCGCGTGGGCGAGACCAGGTCATGGTGCGCCAGACGCGGGGCAGCCCGGTGTCGCAGGTGGGTCATCCGCAGCGGTCGGGCCGGGCTTGGGCAATGGCGCACAATATTGCTCTTTCCCGAACACCCCTGTCGGGCGCCGGGCATTCGCCCGCCGTCCGCGGCTCCAGCGCCGTGCAGCTCTCCACCGAATCCCCCTTTTCCTTGAATCCCGACGCCCAAACGGCCTCTGCGCGCATGACGCGCACCGAGCGGCGCGCCAGTGGAGCCCTGGCGTCGCTGTTTGCGCTGCGCATGTTGGGCCTGTTTCTGGTGTTGCCGGTGTTCGCCCTGGAGGCCGCGCGCTATCCGGGCGGCGACGACCCGGCCCGGGTGGGCCTGGCCATGGGCATTTACGGCCTGACCCAGGCGTTTCTGCAAATCCCGTTTGGTCTGGCGTCGGACCGCTTTGGCCGCAAACCCGTCATCGTGGCGGGCCTGGCCTTGTTCGCCCTGGGCAGTGCTTTGGCGGCCTGGGCGCCCGACCTCACCTGGCTCACGCTGGGCCGCGCTTTGCAGGGCGCGGGCGCGATTTCGGCGGCGGTGACCGCGTTCCTGGCCGATGTCACGCGCGACAGTGTGCGCACCAAGGCCATGGCGATGGTGGGGGCGAGCATCGCGCTCATGTTTGCTTTGTCGTTGTTGCTGGGGCCGTTGTTGGGCGCCTGGATCGGCTTGTCTGGCATTTTTGCGTTGACCTGTGTCTTGGCGCTGGCCGGTATGGCGCTGGTGGTCTGGGGAGCGCCTGCGGAGCCGGTGCGCGCCCGCGCGGCGGGCACGGTGCGCTGGGGCGGCCTGTCCGAGGTGCTGCGGCACGTGGGCCTGTTGCGGCTCAATCTGGGTGTGTTTGTGCTGCACGCGGTGCAGCTCGCCATGTGGATGGCCGTGCCCGCCTTGCTGGTGCAGGCCGGGCTGCCCAAGATCGGCCATTGGCAGGTGTATCTGCCTGCGGTGGTGGCCTCGTTGCTGGTGATGGGCGGTGTGCTGTTTCCCATGGAGCGGCGCGGGCGCTTGCGCGCGGTGTTTCTGGCCGCCATTGGCTTGATTGCCCTGGTCCAGCTGGGCTTGTTGTGGGCTGTGAGCGGCAGCGCCGCACCGGGCTTGTGGCTCTTGGGCGGCCTGTTGTTCGTCTTTTTTATCGGCTTCAACACCCTGGAAGCCAGCCAGCCCAGTCTGGCCTCCAGGCTGGCACCGGCGCACGCGCGCGGTGCGGCGCTGGGCGTATACAACACCTTGCAGTCGCTGGGATTTTTCGCCGGCGGCGCGGTGGGTGGCTGGTTGTTCAAGGTGCACGGGGCGGCCGGCCTGTTCACCGTGTGCGCGGCCGCGAGCCTGGTGTGGCTGGCCCTGGCCTGGCCGATGCGGGCACCCACTGGCGGCAGGGGCTGACCCGGGCTTTAACCCTGCGGCTTTGAGGGCGCGTCGGGTCCCGGTTCGCGCCCATCGGTGTCCGGGTCGCCCAGATCGGGCTTTTCCTGGGCGGCGTCTTCCAGGTCGGGCGCTGCAGGGCCTGGTTCCGCCGGCTCTGGCGGTGCGGCGGCCTCGGGTGTCGGTTCGGGCGCTGTGGCGGCAACTGGCGCGGCGCTCGGTGTTTCCGCTTCGCCGGTGGACACTTCCCGCTCCGGCGGCGCGGTGGTTTTGCTCACCGCCTGGATCATCAGCGACGACAGCGTGTGGTACAGCGGGCGGCTGATCAAGCGCGAGATCAGGCTGGCCAGCATGGCTGCGGCCATCAGGCTCAAGACCATGGAGCGTCCGTTGATCATTTCCATCACGATGATGAAGGAGGTGAGCGGCGCCTGGGTGGTGGCGGCCAGAAAGCCAGCCATGCCCAGCGCGATCAGGCTGGGTGCCAGCGCACTGGTGTTGCTGCCCACAAAAACCTGGGCCACATCGTGTCCGATGCCGGCGCCGATGGAGAGCGAGGGCGCAAAGATGCCACCGGGCACCCCGCTCCAGGAGGTGATCCAGGTCGCCACCAGCTTGAGCAGCACGTAAAGCCGCGAAATGTCGGCTTCGCCGGCCAGCATGTGTTTGACCTCTTCGGCACCCGCGCCAAAGGTGGAGCCGCCGCTGACCAGGCCGATCACCGCGACCGCCAGGCCTGCGAAGGCCGCAAAACGCACCGGAAAGCGTTTGCGGAACAGGCTCACGCGGTCGGGCAGACCTTCGATCGAGGCCGCCAGCAGCCGGGCGAACAGGCCACCCAGCACGCCACACAGGATGACCACCAGCAGGCCGGGCAGAAACACGCCCCAGCTCAAGTGGGGCACCGCGATGGTGCCGAAATAGGTCATGTTGCCGAAGAAGGAAATACTGACCAGGCCGGCCACCACAATGGCCGAAATGATGAGCCCGTTGTTGCGCGACTCCATCTTGCTGGAGAGCTCTTCGATCGCAAAAACCACCCCGGCCAGCGGCGCGTTGAACGCGGCGGCGATGCCGGCCGCGCCCCCGGCCACCAGCAAGGCGTGGTCGTTCATGGCCGAACCCGGGCGCAGCCAGCGCCGCGCGTCGTGCATCACCCCGGCGGCGACCTGCACCGACGGGCCTTCACGCCCCGCCGAAAGCCCGGCCAGCAAGCTCATGGCGCCCAGGCCCATCTTGGCCAGGGTGAGGCGCAGCGAAACAAAATGGCGGCGCATGCGCGAATCCACCTGCGGGTCCAGCGACGCCATCACCTGTGGAATGCCCGAGCCCGAAGCGCCGGGGAAGAAGCGGCGGGTGCACCAGACGATGAGCGCGGTGACGGCGGGGGTCCAGATCAGCACCGCCCAGGGCGCGACCTCGTGCAGGTGTTTGAACCACTCAAAAGCGGTCTCGCTCATGATGGTGAAGGCCACCACGAACAGGCCGGCGATCACCGCGTAGCCCAGCACAATGCTGCGGTCCAGCCAAGCGCGTCCGTCGGACAGTTCGTCCTGCAGGTTCTGTATAAAGTCGGGTTCGCGGTTCTTCATGGCTGACGGGGTCTATTGTTGCATTTCGCGCCGCTGGCCCTGGGGTGGGTGCTTGCGGCACAATCCCAAGCTCAGATGTGCTTGCCGCATCCACCGCTTTTCACCTGACACGCAAGGAACACACCATGGCCTCCGTCAACAAAGTCATCCTCGTCGGCAACTGTGGCCGCGACCCCGAAATCCGTTACCTGCCGTCGGGCCAGGCGGTGGCCAATGTGAGCGTGGCCACGTCCAGCCGCCGCAAGGACAAAAACACCGGCGAGATGATCGAAGACACGCAGTGGCACCGCGTCACCTTTTACGACCGGCTGGCCGAGATCGCAGGCGAGTACGTGAAGAAGGGGCGCCCGATCTATGTGGAAGGGCGTTTGAAATACGGCAAATACACCGACCAGTCCGGCGTGGAAAAGAACACGGTGGACATCATTGCCACCGAGCTGCAATTGCTCGGCGGCCGTGAAGGCATGGGCGGTGGTGACGAAGGTGGCGGCGGCGGTGGCGGCTATTCGCGCCCCGCAGCAGCACCGCGTGCAGCGGCACCAGCCGCACCGCGTCAGGCCCCGGCTGCGGCACCCGCCCGCCAGTCCAGCGGCTTTGACGACATGGACGACGACATTCCGTTCTGAAGACTGGCGCGTCAAGCGCCTGCACGCGAGCCTGCAAACCCCTGTGGTTGCAGGCTTTTTTGTTTCTGGCGGTATGGAAACGGGCACTCGAATCCGGCTTGGGCGTGCCCTTCACGCAGGGTGCGGCGGGTGATTTGTTGCACGCAGAAACAGTCGCTTACGTTTTCCGCCGCCGACCAAGATGAAGCCGCCGCCCGTCCAAGACGGCTCAAACCGGTCGTTGTTTGAGCCGATCATGGAGGCAAGGCAAGGTGATGCGCCGCCGCCAGACCGTCCACCCGCAGGATGGGCGAGGCGGGCGGGGCCGCACAAGAGCCGCTGATGGCGGTTTGGGGTCGGCACCTTG
>NZ_JBFJMY010000082.1:0-13149 GCF_041633695.1 Hydrogenophaga sp. | reverse complement strand
GTGCGGCGGGGCGCCGGTCGATAACACGTACACTAGCCCGCTTCCCGCGATACACGGGCCCAGTGAACAGGACCAACATGACGCCCGACCCCTTGACTGCCCTGGAAACCGCCTTGCAGCAACTGCGCGAAGGCGACCTGGATGGACAGAATTTTTCGAACCACGCCCGCGAGTTGGCCAGTGCGCTCTCGCACCTGCCCCGGCGCTACGGTGAGGTCTTGCACGACCTGCTGAACCGCATCGAATCCAGCGCCGCGTTCACTGAAGAGAGTTGTTCGTTCAGCCAGCGCGACCTGATCGAAAGCGTACAAATGTGGCTGGACAGAGCGCGGCGGCAAGCGCAAGCCTCCATGGCCACGCCGACGGCCTGATACAAAACCCGCCCGGCGCCTGCCTGCTGCCCTGGCAGGTTCGGCTGTAAGAATCCGCTGCCGACACCGACCGATGGTTTCCTTCCCTCAGGAGACCTGATATGGCTCGATTGTCCTGTTCCCCCGCACCTCGGAACTGGCCCGCTTGGACAGGCCTGGCCTTGGGCTTGTTGGCCGCCCCTCTCGCGCACGCCCAGACCTGCCAGGCCACCTCCCAGGCCCAAGCCCCTGCGGTCGTGGAGCTGTACACCTCACAGGGCTGCAGCTCCTGCCCACCCGCCGACCGATGGCTGTCCACGCTCAAAGGCCAGAGCCAGGTGATCGCGCTGTCGTTCCATGTGAACTACTGGAACCACCTGGGCTGGAAAGACCCCTATGCCACGCCCGAGACCACCGACCGGCAGCGCCGCATCCAGGCGGCTCTCCAGGGCAAGTACGTCTACACGCCCCAGGTGGTGCTGAATGGGCAGGACCACCGCAACTGGCAGGGGCAGAGTGCTGCTCAGCTGCCCCGGCTGGCTGGGGCACAGGCGCCCAAGCTGCGTGTGACGCGCAACGGCGACACACTCGTCGCCCACGTCGACGCCAGTGCCGGGCATGCGACATTGGCAGGCTATTGGGCCGTGCTGCACGATGGCCTGAGCCAGCAAGTTACGCGTGGCGAAAACGCGGGCGAGCGGCTGCTGAACGACCACGTGGTCCAGCTGTACCGCACCATCGGCCCCTGGTCGGCTTCAGCGCCCCACGACGCAACGCTCACCCTGCCAGCGGACGCCGGCCAACGGGTGGTGTTTGTGGTGACCGACAGCAGCTGGACCCAGCCGCTTCAGGCCGTGGCGCTGCAGTGCTCCTGAGCGAGATACTTTCGGCCCCCATACATAGGCGCATCGTCGGCACGAGAACACCCGCACCTGGGGTGCCTGGGCTCGCGGCTCCTGAGCTTATGGGGTGCGCCGAATTTCGGTCACGACCATCTTGCCGCCTTCGTCGACCACGGTGAACAGCACCTTGTCGCCCACCGCCACCTGATCCAGCATGGCGGGTTCCTTGGCATTGAAGACCATGGTCATGGGTGGCATGTCCAGGTTCTTGATCTCGCCATGCTTGATGGTGAGTTTGCCGGTTTCTTTGCTGACTTTCTTGATCTCGCCTTCCGTCTTGGGCATGGCTGCAGGGGCCGCCACCGCGCCCTTCTCTGGCGCAGCGGCAGATTGCGCAGCGGCGGGAAGGGTGAACAGGGCGGGGGCTGCTAAGACCGCAGCGAGCATCAAGGTATTGAGGTTTTTCATGGGGTTTCTTTCAAGCGTAGGTTTGGTACACCGTGGTGCTGCCGTCTTTGGCGACCAGCAACACGTCAAAGGCGTCTTTGCGCCCACCATAGGCCGGGCCGTCCATACCGGGTGATCCGACGGGCATGCGGGGCACGGAAAGCCCCAGGGCCTTTGGACGCTCTTTCAACAGACGGCGCACTTCGCGGGCTGGGACATGGCCTTCGAGCACATAGCCGTCGACCAACGCTGTGTGGCAAGAGCCCAGCACCACCGGCATGCCCAGACGGGCACGTGCTGCGGTATTGCCGCTTTCGACGGTCTTGGTCGGGAAGCCGTTCTCAACCAGGTGGGCGACCCAGTCCTTGCAGCATCCGCAGTTGGGGTCTTTCCAGACCTGCACCACCGGAAGCTTGGGTGCGCGGCTTTGCGCCAGTGCCCACCCTGGCGCGAGGGCAGCCGTGGCCAGCCCCAATGCCAAGCGGCGCCGAGGGAGCGATACAGCAGGGGGCGCTGTGGTGTGGGAAGCGTTCATGATGGTTTCCTTAGTTGGCCAGTCCTACGACCTTGATCTTGCCCGCCATACCGGCTTCGTAGTGGCCCGGCAGCAAGCAGGCAAAGTCGAAATCGCCCGCACGGTTGAAAGTCCAGACGATCTCGCCCTTCTGACCCGGTGCCACGTGCGCCATGTATGGCTCGTCGTGTTCCATGTTGGGGAAGCGCTTCATCAGCGCGGCGTGCTCTTCCAGCACCGGCTGGGTGCCCAGCACGTATTCGTGCATCACCTGACCGGCGTTGGTCAACACAAAGCGGATGGTCTCACCCTGTTTGACATCGATCTTGTCGGGCGTGAAGCGCATGTCGTCGCTCATGCGCACGGCGATGGTGCGAAGCCTGGCCTTGGGCTGACCGGCAATGCCCCAGGGCTTTTGCTCCATTTTGATGGCGCTGGGTTTGGGTACGTGACCCGCGTCGCCATGCGCCCAGGCGGGAGCCGCGACCGTGGCCAAAGCCGCCAGCAAGATGGAGAGTGTCCATTTTTTCATGTGTGTTCCTGTGTCGAAAGAGTGGAGTGTGGAGAGCCGGGAAAGTTCTGAGGCCTAGTGCTGGCCCTTGGGTTTGATCGCGGAAGCATTGGCCGACGATGGCTTCTCGGGCACGGTGGGCGCGGGGTTGTTCAGCCCCACCACCGGCTTGCCGCCCGCCTGTATTTCAGACTGGAAGCGCGCCGGCTCGGGCAAAGCCCCAGTGAACTCGTACGCAGACGTGCCCGGTGGATGCTGGTAAGGGCCAGGGTCGCTGTAGTCGCCGGGTTTCTGGTCTTTGCGCACCTTGAACACGTTGAACATGCCGCCCATTTCCAGCGCACCATACTGGCCGGTGCCGGTCATCATGGGCGCGGTGTTGTCGGGGATCTGCATTTCCATCTCGCCCATGTCGGCCATGCCGCGCTCGCCCATCGCCATGTAGTCCGGCGCCACCTTCTGGATCTTGCGGATCAGGCCGCGGTGGTCCACACCAATCATGGTGGGCACATCGTGGCCCATGGCGTTCATGGTGTGGTGGCTCTTGTGGCAATGAAAGGCCCAATCGCCCTCTTCATCGGCCAGCAACTCGATCTGGCGCATCTGCCCCACGGCCACATCCGTCGTCACCTCCCACCAGCGCGAACCGGGCTGGGTCGGTCCGCCATCGGTGCCCGTCACCTGGAACTCGTGGCCATGCAGGTGGATCGGGTGGTTGGTCATGGTGAGATTGCCCACACGGATACGCACCTTGTCGTTCAGCCGCACATGGAGCGAATCGATGGCCGGGAAGACGCGGCTGTTCCAGCACCAGATGTTGAAGTCGGTCATGGTGTTGACCATGGGCGTCTTGCTGCCCGGCTTCACGTCGAACGCGTTGAGCATGAAACAGAAGTCGCGATCCACCTCGGCGATGTGCGGATGAGCGCCTTTGGGGTGGGTCACCCACATGCCCATCATGCCCATGGCCATCTGCGTCATCTCGTCGGCGTGGGGGTGGTACATGAAGCTGCCCGGGCGGCGCGCCACGAATTCGTACACGTAGGTCTTGCCCACCGGAATCGCCTTCTGGTTCAGGCCGCCCACGCCATCCATGCCATTGGGCAGGCGCTGGCCGTGCCAGTGCACCGTCGTGTGCTCGGGCAATTTGTTGGTCACGAATATGCGCACGCGGTCGCCCTCCACCACTTCGATGGTGGGGCCCGGGCTCTGGCCGTTGTAGCCCCACATATTGACCTTGAAACCGGGCGACACCTCACGCACCACCGGCTCGGCCACCAAATGGAACTCTTTCACGTTGTTGTTCATGCGCCAGGGCAAGGTCCAGCCGTTCAGCGTGACCACCGGGTTGTAAGGGCGCCCTGTTTTCGGCACCAGCGGAGGCGCGGTGTTGACCGAGGTCTGTATCACCGGCTCGGGCAAGCCGGCGAGCGCCGTGCGGGAAACGGCCAGACCGGCCACGGACGCTGCAGCACCTGCAAAAAACTGGCGTCGGGAATTCAACAAATCCATATCCATCTTTCCTTGTTCGTTCAGTGGCCACCGGCGGCCGCGGCTTCGCCACCACCACCCGCCAGCGAAACCAAACGGGCAGGACCACCGCCCTGCAACACCCACTGCAAATCGGTCTCGGCCAGCCAGAAGTCGCGTTGCGCCTCGATGGCATCGATCTGCGCCTGCGCCACGTCGCGGGCGTCACCCAACACATCCCACACGCTGGCCAGCATGCCGTTGTATTGCAGACCGATCTCTTGCGAATTGCGCTTGCGCAGATCCAAGGCCTGCGCACTGTCCAAGGCAAGCGCATGGCTGGTGCGGTACACCTCATAAGCCATGCCTGCCGAAGTCTTCAGGAATCCGGCGGCTGCAACAGGCAGTTGCGCCCGCAAGCGGTTCACGCGTTCGTCCAGTGCGGGCGTGTCCATGGCCTGCGCGGGCACACCGGTCAATGCCTCGGGCAGATGCACGCGGGCACGTGCATTGGCCAGCCGCATGGTTTGCAACAAGGCCAGCTGCGACTGGGCGGCCGCCACCTGGGCGCGGCGCAGATCCATGCGCGCAGAAATCAGGGCCAGCTGCACATGGCGGCCTTCCATCGCTCCCCAGTTGCCGACACCGACCATGCGCTGGCCCAGGTCGTGAGCGGCGTCGGCGCTGTCCATCGACGTCTGACGCCAGCGCACCACTTGAGCGGCGGCCACCGCCTCCACCCAGGCCTTGCGGGCTTCGGCCGCCACCTCTAGCAGTTCGCCCATGTCGTCCACCCGCCGCTGCAAACCGATGTCGATCTCGGCCCAACGGCCTTCGGCGATCAGGTCCAGATTCGCACGGCCCAGACGGTTTTGCACCTCGGCCAGGTCCGGATGGGCACGCCAGGCCAGGCGCACCGCGTCCTGAACGCTGGGCAATGCCAGGCCTGCGGGTTCGGCTGCAGCGACCGGCTCGGGCGGCAGGTTGGCCCGCTCCCACTTGAACAGGTCGATATGGCCTCGTTTGAACTGGCCCACCGCATCGTTGGCGCTGCGCCAGTCCACCGCTGCGGGCGCAGGCGGCGTCTGCGCCCACGCGCCCAATGGCGCCACCACGCAGGCCAGCGCCACCGCGCGCCCATGCATCTTCAGAAAATGTCGAAAAACCACAAATGCGCTCCCTTTGATGCCGATCAAGCAGCCGCGATTCTGAAGGGCTTGGTCCGTCGCTGACCTGTCAGCCACATTACAAATCCGTCATCTTTCTCTGCGCCCGCGTGCCACAGGGCACACTACGTGCTGTGAATATCCTGATCGTTGAAGACGAGCCCAAAACGGGCGAATACCTGCGCCAGGGCCTGCGCGAGGCCGGCTTTGTCGTGGACTTGGCGACGAGTGGCCCGGACGGATTGCACCTGGCGCTGGAAGGCCAGCACGATCTGGTGATTCTGGACATCATGCTGCCCGGAATGAATGGCTGGCAAGTGTTGCAAAACCTGCGCAACCAGGGACGCCAGATGCCGGTGCTGTTTCTGACCGCACGCGATCAAGTGGAGGACCGCGTCAAGGGGCTGGAACTGGGCGCCGACGACTACCTCGTCAAACCTTTCTCATTTGCCGAACTGCTGGCGCGGGTGCGGGTGGTTCTGCGGCGCGGCAAGACCGGGCAAGAAGTCACGTCCCTGCATCTGGCCGACCTGGAGCTGGACCTGCTGCGCCGGCGTGTCACGCGTGCCGGCCGGCGCATCGACCTGACCGCCAAAGAATTTGGCCTGCTGGAATTGTTGATGCGCCGCCAGGGTGAGGTGTTGCCGCGCTCGCTGATCGCCTCGCAGGTCTGGGACATGAACTTCGACAGCGACACCAACGTGATCGAAGTGGCCATGCGCCGTTTGCGCGCCAAGGTGGACGAGGGCTTCGACGTGCGCCTGATCCAGACCGTGCGCGGCATGGGCTACGTGATGGAAATGCCGGAGAGCGGTGCATGTTCCGGCGCCTGACGCTCACGGCGCGCCTGACTCTGCTGTACACCACCGTGTCGGTGGCGGTGCTGTGCGGCCTGGTCGCGATGGTGATGGCGGCCACGCAAGCGCATTTCGTCGAGCTGGACCGCGACTCCCTGCGGGACAAGGCCGAGCTGGTGAAACAGGTCGTGGCGAACAGCGCCAGCCAGCAGCAACTGGCCTTTCATCTGGGCGAGCTGCTGCAAAGCCATTCGGGCCTGTATGTGCGGCTGGAACACGTGGGCAAGCTGGTTTTTTCCTACAACGACACCGACTTTCCTGCCCATCTGGCCTTGGCGGATGGAACACCGTCCACCACCGACTGGACGGCCGACGGCGTGGCCCTGAGGGGCATGCAACTCAAGCTGGCGACACCGCCCTTTCTCGAGGAAACCGGGCAGACCACAGCGGCGCAGGACGCCACGCGTTTGTTGCTGGCGGTCGATACCCACCACCACATACATTTCCTGGTCGACCTGCGGCGCAGCCTGACGGGGTATCTGGTGCTGGCCGCGCTGGCCAGTGGTCTGCTGGGCTGGTGGGCGGCACGCCGTGGCCTGGCTCCTTTGCGCGACATGAAGGAGCGCGCGCTGCGCGTCACGGCCCACCAGCTCGGTGGCGAGCGCATGCCGGTGCACAGCGTGCCGGTGGAAATGGCCGAATTGGCCCAGGGCCTCAACGACATGCTGGAGCGCCTGCAACGAGACTTTGAGCGCCTGTCCGAATTTTCCAGCGACCTGGCCCACGAGCTGCGCACCCCCATCAGCAACCTGCTGACCCAGACCCAGGTTTCTTTGGCCCAGCAACGGGATGCACCCGCCTACCGCGACATCCTGGCCTCCAACGCCGAAGAATTTCAGCGGCTGGCGCGCATGGTGTCGGACATGCTGTTGCTGGCCAAAACCGAACATGGTCTGGCCCTGCCCCACCGCGAACCGATTGCCTTGCGCGACGAGGTGCAGGCCTTGTTCGAGTTCTACGATGCCGTGGCCGATGAAAAAAACGTGACCCTGGTGCTGGAAGGCGAAGCCCATATGGCCGGGGATCGGCTCATGGTCCGGCGGGCCATCAGCAACCTGTTGTCAAACGCGCTGCGGCATTCCGCTGAGGGCGGCCGGGTGCGGGTGCAGCTGTCCTGCCCAGGCGGCGAACCGGCCGGCACACCGACCTTGTGCATAGAGAACACGGGCAACCCCATCGACCCGGCGCACTTGGCGCGCCTTTTCGACCGCTTCTACCGCACCGACAAGTCCCGCGCCCACCTGGACACGGACGGCACCGGCCTGGGCCTGGCCATCACCCGCGCCATCATGGAAGCGCACGGCGGCACGGTGTCGGTGGAGTCCACGCCCGCGGCCACCCGCTTTTGCTTGCGCTTCGGCGCCGCATAGCGCCCCAGAACCCGGGCGGGCATGCCGGGCCGAAGCGTCTGGCCGCGTGCTAATGTATCGGCCATGCCCAAAAACATCCGCTACACCCTGCTCTCCCTGCGCGATCTGGCGGTCTCCATCGGGCCGTTCGTGCTGCTCACGCTGGCCTTGCTGGCTCTCACCTACTGGTGGCTGGACCCCAACCCGCCCAAGCGGGTGGTGTTGGCCACCGGCCCGGCCCAGAGCGCCTACGACGAATTTGGCAAACGCTACGCCGAAGCGCTGGCACGCTACGGCATCACGGTCGAACTGCTGACATCCGAAGGCTCTTCGGCCAACCTCGAACTGATACGCAGCGGCAAAGCCGACCTGGGCTTTGTGCAAGGCGGCAGCGCCGATATTGGCTACGACGACGAAGAGTCCATCGTCTCGCTGGGCAGCTTGTTCGTGGAGCCCTTGTGGTTGTTCTACCGCGAAGACTCGGCCCAGAAGCTGACGCACACCACCACGGTGGCCCACCTGTCCGAGCTGAAAGACTGGCGCGTGAACGTGGGCACGGCGGGCAGCGGCGTGCCGCGCCTGTTCAACACCTTGCTCGACGTGAACCGGGTCGACAAGGGCACGGTCCAATTGAGCGAGCTGGAACAGACACCGGCCACCGTGGCCTTTTTGAACGGCGAGATCGACGCTTTGGTGTTCGCGTCGGCACCCGAGTCGTTGATGGTCCAGATGCTGCTGCAAACACCCGGGGTCGGCCTGATGGACTTTGCCCAGAGCGAGGCCTATTCGCGCCGCTTTGGCTACCTCACACCGGTGACTTTGCCGCAAGGTGTGGTCGATCTCGCGGCCAATATTCCGGCGCGCGACATGCGCCTGGTGGCCTCCACCACCAGTTTGTTGTCCAGCGCCAAAACCCACCCGGCGATTCTGCAGCTGTTCGCCCAGACCGCCACCGGCCTGCACGGCGGCGCGGGCTGGTTCAGCCGGGCGCGCGAATACCCCAGCCTGGAACACAGCGAAGTGATGGTCTCGCCCGAAGCGGTGCGTGCCATCCGCAACGGCCCGCCCTTTCTGCAGCGCTACCTGCCGTTCTGGCTCGCCAATCTGGTGGAACGCATGTGGCTGGCCATGGGCTTGATCATCGCCCTGGCGCTGCCGCTGTCGCGCATCGTGCCGCCGCTCTACAGCTTTCGCATCCGCTCGCGGGTGTTCCGCTGGTACGCCGAACTGCGCGACATCGAGCAGCGCGGTGAAACCTCCGGCACTGGAGAGCAACTGCCGGTTGCCGCTTTGCTGGAGCAGCTCGACGAGATGGAGTCCAAGGTGGAAAAAATCAGCGTACCGCTGTCCTACACCGACGAGCTGTACGCCTTGCGCGGCAACATCCACCTGGTGCGCAAAAAGCTGCTGCGCCGGGCCTGAGTCCGCGCCAGCCCAGGGTCAGCCCAGGGTCAGCCCAGGCTCAGGCCAGGCTCAGGCCAGACGAAGACTGTCGGCCCAGGCCTGGCGCACCGCTTCGTCCTGCGGGCTGGGCTCCTGATCCGGGTCGGGCACCCGGCGCAGGTGGTCGTGGGCCCGCAAAGAACTCACGCCGTGCCGCGTCAACGACAAGGTGCGCCCCTGACCGGTGGTGAAGAGAAACACGGTGCCATGCGGGCTGACCCGGCTGAGCTTGCAGCGCAGCAGTTGGTCTTCGTGCCACAGATCGAACCAGGCGCCGAGCACCAGCTCCGGGTCTGTCGGCGGTGTCTCGACCTTCAACTCCGCTTCGTCGCGCGGCATGGGCTGGGTATCGGAAAACGCGGGGCGGGTGTCTTGCACCTCCTCGGTGCCAAACTCGGCGTCGAAATCGCCATCAAACACCTCGGTCACGGTCATGCCGTCGACTTCAGGGGCCGGTCCTGCGGCGGGCTTTCGGGCGCTGGCCGGCGGCTCCTCGATCAGGCTCTTGTACGCGGCGTCTTGCAGACCCAGCAGCGCGTGGAAAAATGTCTCGGCTTGCTCGCGTGGGTAGTCGATAGCGTCCAGGCCCTCGCGCAGGGTGCGCAACACCCGGGGCACCAGCTTGATCAGGCGGGGCCGGTTGCGGCTCGCCAAAGCCAGCTGGGTAGACCAGAGCAGGTCGGGCAGTATGGCCATGTAGCGCGAAGCGGGTGCCTCGGGCGGTATGTCGGCCACCTCCCCGCCCGCGTTCAAACGCGCCTGCACCACCACCTGGGACCAGGGGCCACACAAGAACCGCTGGACCACCGCGGGGGAGCGCGCAAAATCTTTGAAGGCCCGCATCTCGGCCACCATCGCCTCCACCGAACGCACGCTTTGTGCCAGGCGCACCAGGGTCTGCTGTGAAGGGCTGAGCGGCCCGGGCGGGGGTTTGTCCTCCAAGTGTGTCAACAATTCGGGGAATACCGAAGCCAGATCGGTGCTGGACGACTGCATGGTGCGCGCCACATCGCGCACCAGATCGGCAAACACGGAAAAACCCGCGTCTTGCTCGGAGCTGAAGGCCGCACAACGTTCGGTGATCCGATCCAGCAACTGCCGCACCAGGTTGTCCGGCTCGGCAAAAAAGCGCGGTTCGTTGAGCGCGAACTGCGACAGCGCGGGCTTCATGCCCATCAATTGTTCGCGCACCGATGCCAGCAGTTGCGGCTGCTCGGTGACGCGCTTGAACAGCAGGTCGACGACTTGCGTGGCCAGTGTTTTGACCATGGCATTGCCCGAGCCCGAAACTCCCTGGTCGGAAACCTTGTGCCCGCCTTGTTCCAGGTTGCCTTTGAGCAAACGGTGCAGGTCGTCCAGACTCAGCAGCGAGCCGTTGCCGATCACGTCGGCCGCTGGCACGCTGTCTTTCCAGCCTGAGTTGCCCGATGCGCGCGTGGCGCGTGCGTGGACCGTGGGTACCACCGCATAGCCTGCAAGCTCCACACCCCAGCGCCCCAACAGCTCGGCCAGGCTGCGGTAGAGCCGCTGCAATTCGACACCGAGCAACACGGCACCGGTATTGAGCCAGAGCGCGCGCACCGCTGGTTCCACATCCACACCATCCAAGGCTTCGACCAAGGCCGCCAGCACCCGTTCGGGCCGCAGCGGGTTGATCTCGCCACGCACAACGTCCGACCCCAGCGCCCGGCTCAAGCGGGCGTTGAACACCAACTGGTCTTCTTCGGCCGCCATTTTCACCACCTGCTGCAAGCGCGCCATATCGACCGACTCTTGCACCTGGTCGTGGTCCATCAACTCGAGCTGGTCAAAACTGCGCGCCGGCACGGGCCGCGCTGCACCAGCCAGCTCGGCATTCGCCAACAAGGCTTTCGCATCGTTCGGTTGCAGCAAGCGCGTCAGCGCCTGCAGAAAATCGGTGCTGATGCGGGTGCGGTGGTTGAGCAGTGTTTTGCGGGCCTTGGTGTAAACCTGTTTTTCGGGCAGGGTGGCCGCCTGGGCTTCACGCTGCGCCAAGGCCTCATAGAGCTGGGCCAGCCAGCGCGGCACCCACTCGCGCGCGTGCACCAGCGCTTGGGCCATGCAAGCGTCAAAAGGAGAGTCTGGGCGACCGGGGTCCATGTTCAGGTTTGTTTCTTCACCGACTGTGTTTCACATGCTGCAATTATCGGCACGCCACGCGCGAACATAAATCGGAAGTGCCGGGCAAAGACCCCGTATTAGGGCCGTACTAGGGTTTTGTCAGCAAAGTTTTCAAACCGTCGGCGCCCAGTGCCTGCAAGGTCTTGAGGTTGCCCTCCACGATGGCGTCGGTGTCGCCATAGGCCGCGACCGCGCGCTCCACGCTGTCTTCGCGCAAAAGATGCAGCATGGCGTAGGGCGAGCGGTTCGTGGCATTGGTCACGTCGTCGGCCTCGCTGCCTTCAAACTGGAACAAGGGGTGGAAACTGGCGACCTGGATCACGCCGTCCAGATCGTGTTCGATCAACACCTCGTCCACCACATTCTGAAAATCGTTGAACACAAAAAAGTCCGGGAACAGGGTCGGATGCACCAGCAAGCTGGTGTCGATTTCCTCGGCCGGCGTGTTCACCAGCAAGTCCAGCTCCCGGTCCAGATCGTCCAGGAAACCATCCAAATTCCGCGCCTGGCTCACCACCATGCGCACCTGCTTGTTCAGGTACACAGAGCGCGCAAACGGGCACAGGTTGAGCCCGATCACCGCCGTTTCGATCCAGTGGCGGGTGTCGGCAAGGACTTGTTCGTCGGTCATGAGAGAAAACGCATATCGAGAGATGGGAAGTTATCGCAGAACGTCGCGGGTCCGGGTTTGCCGGCCCGCAGGCATTGCCCCTTGAGGGGGTGACACGCCGCAAGGCGCAGCGCGGGGGTGTGCCTTATTTAAGCGCCTTGTAACGGAAACGTTTGGGTTTGGCGCCCTCTTCGCCCAAGCGCTTCTTCTTGTCGGCCTCGTACTCTTGGTAGTTGCCGTTGAAAAACACCCACTGGCTGTCGCCTTCGGCGGCCAGGATGTGGGTGGCGATGCGGTCCAGGAACCAGCGATCGTGGCTGATCACCAGCGCGCAGCCGGCGAACTCCAGCAACGCGTCTTCCAGCGCGCGCAGGGTTTCCACGTCCAGATCGTTCGACGGCTCGTCCAGCAACAACACGTTGCCGCCTTCGGCCAGGGTTTTGGCCAAATGCAGACGCCCGCGCTCACCGCCCGACAGGTTGCCGACGCGCTTTTGCTGGTCGCCACCCGAGAAGTTGAAACGACCGCAGTAGGCGCGGCTGGGCATCTGGAACTTGCCCACGGTGATCATGTCCAGACCGCCCGAAATGTCTTCCCACACCGTCTTTTCGTTCGCCAGATCTTCGCGGCTCTGGTCCACCACGGCCATGCGCACGGTCTGGCCGATCTTGACCTCGCCGCTGTCGGGCTGTTCCTTGCCGCTGATCAGCTTGAACAGCGTGGACTTGCCGGCGCCGTTGGGGCCGATGATGCCGACGATGGCACCGGCTGGAATCTGGAAACTCAGGTTGTCGATCAGCAGGCGGTCGCCATAGGATTTGCTGACGCCCTTGAATTCAAACACTTCGTTGCCCAGGCGCTCGGCCACGGGAATGAAGATCTCGTTGGTTTCGTTGCGCTTCTGGTAGTCGACATCGCTCAGCTCTTCAAAGCGCGCCAGACGCGCCTTGCTCTTGGCCTGGCGCCCCTTGGGGTTCTGGCGCACCCACTCCAGTTCCTTCTTCATGGCCTTGGTGCGGGCGTCTTCGGTGCGCTGTTCCTGCTCCAGGCGGGCTTCTTTCTGCTCCAGCCAGGTCGAATAATTGCCCTTGTAGGGAATACCGTGGCCGCGGTCCAGTTCCAGAATCCACTCGGCCGCGTTGTCCAGAAAATAACGATCGTGGGTCACGGCCACCACCGTCCCCGGGTACTCCTGCAGGTAGCGCTGCAGCCACGCGATGGACTCCGCGTCGAGGTGGTTGGTGGGCTCGTCCAGCAGCAGCATGTCCGGCGCCGACAGCAGCAGCCGGCACAGCGCCACCCGGCGCTGCTCGCCGCCGGAGAGGTTGGCCACGGGGGCGTCCCACGCCGGCAGGCGCAGGGCGTCGGCGGCGATCTCCAGATTGCGCTCCAGGTCCCAGGCGCCAGCGGCATCGATGGCGTCCTGGAGCCGGCCCTGCTCCTCGAGC
>NZ_JBFJMY010000081.1:0-13330 GCF_041633695.1 Hydrogenophaga sp. | reverse complement strand
GTCTCGACCATCGCAGGTGACATCGCGGCCCGCGACTTGAAACGGCACTTGCAACGGGCCAACCCTTTGGCGGTCGAGCACAACATGGAGGCGCGCCGCATCCACACCCAGACACAGGTGCTGTCCCGCGTGGTGCAAGGCATGGTCTGGTTTGTCGGGGCGGCTTTGTTGCTGATGACTTTTCCGGCTGTGCGCGAGATCGGGGCCAGTCTGCTGGCGTCGGCGGGTGTGCTGGGCATCGTGGCCGGATTTGCCGCCAGGCCGGTGTTGGGCAACATCATCGCGGGATTGCAGATCGGCATCAGCCAGCCCATACGGCTCGACGACGTGGTGATTGTGGAAAACGAATGGGGCGTGATCGAACAAATCACCGGCACCTATGTGGTGGTGCGCATCTGGGACGACCGGCGCTTGATCGTGCCCTTGCAGTACTGGATTGAAAAGCCGTTCCAGAACTGGACGCGTAGCACCAGCGAACTGACCGGCACCGTCTATTTGTGGGTGGACTACCGCATGCCGCTGGCACCGCTGCGCGAGGCCTTGCAACGCGCCTGCGATACGTCCGAACTCTGGGACCGGCGCGTGGCGCTGCTGCAAGTGACCGAAGCGGGCGAACGGGCGATGCAGCTGCGCTGTCTGGTCACGGCCGCGTCGGCACCCGCAGCCTGGGATTTGCGCTGCCACGTGCGCGAATACCTGATCGAATTCATCCAGTCCGAATACCCCCAGTACCTGGCCCGGCAGCGTGCCGAAGTGGGGCTGGTGGAGGGTACGGAGCCGGGCACGGAATTGAGCGCCAGCCGGTCTGTGGACATGCCGGCGGCTTGACGCAGGCGGGGTCGTGCTCTGGGGTGGACCCGGTACCGGTGTCGTCTGGGTGCCATGTGCCCGGTGGCGGTGCGGCGACAATGGCCCATGGTCACCATCAACTCCGAAGAAGTCCTGAGCCCGCCCGTGGCGGCCGCCACCGTGATGGTGTTGCGCGAAGGGCCGCGTGGCCTGGAAGTGCTGCTGGTGCGCCGACATGGTGGTTCGGGGGTGCTCGGTGGTGTGCACGTGTTTCCGGGCGGCAAGCTCGATGCGGCCGACAGCCAGTTGCCCGGTGGCGCGGTGACGGACCGCTCTGCCGCCGCTTGCCTGCAGGCCTTGGGCGAAACCGGGCTGGATCCGCAAACCGCCGTGGCCCTGCACGTGGCGGCGTTGCGCGAAACCTTTGAGGAATGCGGTTTGCTGTTGGGCGCTCCTGTGGGCGCACAGCTGGTGGCGCGGCGCGTGCGCGCGCAAATCCTCGGCGGGGCTGGTTTTGCACAGGCTTTGTCGCAACTGGATCTGCCCTTGGCCTTGTCCAGCCTGTTGCCCTGGTCGCGCTGGGTCACGCCGCGTGTGCCCTCGGTCACCAACAAGCGTTTTGATACCCGTTTTTTTGTGGCGCTGGCGCCGGACGAGCAAGAGGCCGAGCACTGTGCGTTCGAGGCCACCGAGGCGGTGTGGCTGTCTCCGCGCGTGGGCCTGGAGCGTTACTGGGCCGGCGAGATCGACTTGGTGCCGCCGCAAATCATGAGCCTGGCCCAGCTGGTGCGGCTGGGCACGGTGCAGCAGGTGCTGGACTGGGCACGCAGCCGCCCGCCCGCGCTGATCGCCCCCGAACCCTTTGATGAAAACGGCGAGCGCGTGATCTGCTACCCCGGCGACCCGGCCCACAGCGTGCGCGAGGCGGTGTGGGCCGGCCCCACGCGGCTGGTCTACCGCCAGCAGCGCTTCGAGGCCGAAGGCGGTCTGGCGGCGCTGCTCGGTTGAGGCTTCGGTAGCGGCAGGGCGCCTGCTCGGTGCACGAGCGGGGCCTTGGCACAATGGCACCCCATGCATGCCAAGCCCCTGTCTCCAACCCTGGGAACGATCACCCGCAGGTTCTTGCTGGTGTGCGTGTGGCCGGTGGCCTTGCTGCAGGTCCCAGCCGCTATAGCGGCTTCCGCCACCGCAGACACGCCGCCGTTGCAGCCCCAGCGCTACTCGGCGCGTGTGACACGGGTTTTTGATGGCGACACCCTGTGGGTTCAACCGCTCGAAGGCGGCGCTCCGCGCAAGCTGCGTCTGTTGGGCATAGACGCCCCCGAGATTTGCCAGGACGGTGGTATCGCCGCCCGCGACGCACTGACACAACGCGTGTTGCGGCAAGTGGTGCAGGTGCAGGTGGACCGTTTTGACGACTACGGGCGTGGTCTGGCCCGGCTCACGCACGACGAGACCGACGTGAGCGCTTGGTTGGTGGCACAGGGGCTGGCTTGGTCGTACCGGTGGCGCAACAGCCTGGGCCCGTATGCCGAGCAGGAAGCGGCGGCGCGCAAGCGGCGCCTGGGTGTGTTTGCCGACGCGCAAGCCGAAGTGCCGCGCGGTTTTCGCCAGCGCCACGGTCCGTGCCAGCTATTCCCGGTGGTGACACCATAGGTCGCCGCTGCAAGCGCAGCGGGGTGCATTCAGCTGGAGGCCGAGCCGCAGACCTCGCAATGCGGGTTGCGCGGCAAGCTGATGGCGTTGAACGCCATGTCGCGGCCATCCAGCATCAGCAGCTGGCCGATCAGGCGCGAACCCAGGCCGGTCAGCAGCTTGAGCGCTTCGGCCGCCTGCACCGTGCCGATGATGCCGACCAGGGGCGCAAACACGCCCATGGTGGCGCAACGGGTTTCTTCCAGGTCGCTGCTTTCCGGGAATACGCAGGCGTAGCAGGGGCTGTCTTCAATGCCGGCGTCGAACACGCTGAGCTGTCCGTCCATGCGAATGGCCGCACCCGAAACCAGCGGCTTGCGGTGGCGAACACAGGCCCGGTTGATGGTGTGCCGGATCGCGAAGTTGTCGGTGCAGTCGAGCACCACGTCCACCGTGGGCAGCAGCGCATCCAGCAAGGCGGCGTCGGCGCGTTGCACCAGGGGGGTCACCCGCACGTCGGGGTTGATCGCGGCGATCGCGTCGCGCACCGATTCCGCCTTGGGGTGCCCCACACGCGCCAGGTTGTGCGCGATCTGGCGCTGCAAATTGGTTTCGTCCACCGCGTCGTGGTCGACCACCGTGATGTGTCCCACCCCGGCGCTGCCCAAATACAGCGCCACCGGTGAACCCAGGCCACCGGCTCCCACGATGAGTGCATGCGAAGCCAGCAGTTTTTCCTGCCCTTCCACCCCCAGTTCGTTGAGCAGGATGTGGCGCGAGTAGCGCAGCAGCTGGGTATCGTCCAAGGCGCGGGCCTACGTCAATCGGTTGGCGGTCAGTTGGCTTTGGGTTCTTCGGCGCGTTCGGTCTGCGTCTTGCTCACCACCACCGGCAGGCCTTTGAGGCGGTTCAAGGCCTGTTGCAGGGGGAAGTCTTTGTCGCTGCCGAATTCGGGCACCAGTCGCTGCCCGGGGTTCTTGCGAACTTCTTCTTCCAGCCGTTGGCGCGCCTCTTCGCGGTCCTGGTCGCGCTGCTGTTCGGCCGCACGCTGCGCGTCGGTCATGGGCTTGTCGGCATCGGCGGCTTCCTTGCTGCTCATGAGGTGTTTCTGCAGATCGGCCTCGCGGGTGCGCAGCAACGCAAACAGATTGCCTTCCGGCGTCTCGTCCACCATCACGTCGGGCACGATGCCCTTGGCCTGGATCGAGGTGCCCAGCGGCGTGTAATAGCGCGCGGTGGTCAGCTTGATGCCGGTGTCGGGGCCCAGCGGACGCACCGTTTGCACGGAACCTTTGCCAAAGGTCTGGCTGCCCAGAATGGTGGCGCGCTTGTGGTCTTGCAAGGCGCCCGCGACGATTTCGCTGGCAGATGCCGAACCTTCGTTCACCAGCACCACCAGCGGTATCTTGCGCAAAGCACCCTTGGTGGCTTCGGTCAGGTGCTTGATCGGGTCGGTGCCGCCCCGGCGCAAGTAGTGCTGTGGTGTGGCCTTGTAAATGAACTTGCTGTCTTCCAGTTGTCCGTTGGTGGAGACCACGGTCACGTTCTCGGGCAGGAAAGCGGCAGACAAGGCCACTGCGGCGTCGAGCAGACCACCGGGATCGTTGCGCAGGTCCAGCACCAGGCCTTTGAGATTCGGTTCCGATTTGTAGATGTCTTCGACCTTGCGGGCGAAATCATCGATCGTGCGTTCCTGGAACTGCGACACCCGCACCCAGGCGTAACCCGGTTCGATCACCTTGGATTTCACGCTCTGGGTCTTGATTTCCTCGCGCGTGATCGTCACCGAGAAACTGCGGTTCTCGAGCTTGCGGAAAATGGTCAGCAAGACCTTGGTGCGCGGCTCGCCGCGCATGAGCTTGACCGCCTCGTTGATGCTCAGGCCCTTGACCTGGGTGTCGTCGATCTTGGTGATCAAGTCGTTGGTCTTGAGTCCGGCGCGGAAAGCGGGTGAGTCTTCGATCGGCGACACCACCTTGACCAGGCCGTCTTCCATGGTGATCTCGATGCCCACGCCCACAAAACGCCCGCTCGTGCCTTCGCGGAATTCCTTGAACGACTTCTTGTCGAAGTACTGGGAATGTGGGTCCAGGCTGGACACCATGCCGGTGATGGCTTCGGAAATCAGTTTTTTCTCGTCCACCGGTTCCACATAGTCGGTCTTGACCATGCCGAACACCGCTGCGAGCTGCTGCAACTCTTCCAGCGGCAGCGGGGCCAGTGCACCGCGGGCCACCGCCTGGAATTGCACCGTGGTCAACGCACCCGCCACGGCGCCAATGGCCAACCAGCCGGTGATTTTCAGCTTGTGGCTCAATTGTTTACCCATTTCGAAACCTTAAAAATAGCGGCTGTTCAAGCCTGGAGGCCGGCCTGCCGGGCCAATATACACCTTGGAGCGCGAGGCACGGATTCGGTTCCGCAAACCCTGGCTCGCCCAGGCTGCCGCGCAAAAAACTCAGGCTTTGCCTTGCGCGGCCACAGCCGCGGCCGCCTGCGCCACCGCTTCGGCATTGCCCAGGTAGTAGTGTTTCAGGGGTTTGAGATCCGCGTCGAGTTCGTAGACCAGCGGTATGCCATTGGGGATATTCAGTCCGACGATGTCGTCGTCGCCGATGCCGTCCAGGTATTTCACTAGGGCACGGATGCTGTTGCCGTGGGCGGCCACCACCAGGCGCTTGCCCGAGCGGATGGCCGGGGCCATGGCCTCGTTCCAGAACGGCAAGACGCGGGCGACCGTGTCCTTGAGGCATTCGGTCAGCGGCACTTCTTCGGGGTTGAGCCGGGCGTAGCGGCGGTCGCTGCGCTCGCAGCGCGGGTCGTCGGCTTCCAGCGCGGGCGGGGGCGTGTCGTAGCTGCGGCGCCAGATCAGCACCTGCTCGTCGCCGTACTGCTTGGCCGTTTCGGCCTTGTTCAGGCCCTGCAGGGCGCCGTAATGCCGCTCGTTCAGGCGCCAGCTGTGTGCCACGGGCAGCCAGGTGCGGTCCATCTCATCCAGCACGTGCCACAGTGTGCGGGTGGCGCGCTTGAGCACGCTGGTGTAGGCGATGTCGAAGTCGTAGCCTTCGGCCTTGAGCAGGCGCCCGGCGTTCAAGGCCTGCTCCACGCCCGTGGGCGTGAGGTCCACGTCGGTCCAGCCGGTGAAGCGGTTTTCGAGGTTCCAGGTGGATTCGCCGTGGCGAATCAGAACAAGTTTGTACATGTGGCGAGCGGATTTGCGGGCGGGAAATGGGGTGAAAACATGCCGCTTCCCAACTGGGCTCAGCGGCGATGCAGCAGACATTCTAAAATCATGGGCTTAACAGAAAGGTTCCCTGTGAGTTTCTTTATCGAAAACTGGATGCTGATTGCGGTCGCGGTCGCCTCGGCCGGTCTCCTGATGTGGCCCACGATGGCCGGCGGAGGCGGTGCGGGATCGGTCAATCCCGCGCAAGCGGTGCACTTGATGAACCGCGAAAAAGCCGTGGTGGTCGATGTGTGCAGCGCGGACGAATTCGCCAAAGGGCATGTGGTGGGCGCCAAAAACGTGCCACTGGCCGAGCTGGAGGCCAAGCTGCCGGGGGTGGTGAAGAACAAGGCCACGCCTGTGATCCTGGTTTGCGCCTCGGGGGCTCGGTCCGGTCGGGCGGTGGCCACGGCCAAGAAGCTGGGCTACGAGAACACCTCGTCGCTCGCGGGCGGCATGGGTGCCTGGCGCAGCGCCAGCATGCCGGTCGAGAAGGTCTGATTTTTTTCCGTATTTCCAGGAGTTCCCATGGCCCGAGTCAAGATGTACACCAGCGCCTATTGCCCTTTTTGCCACCGGGCCAAGGCCTTGTTGCAGGCGCGCGGTGTGAACGAGCTGGACGAAGTGTTTGTCGATGGCCAGCCCGAGTTGCGGGCCCAGATGGCGCAGATCACCGGTCGCACCAGCGTGCCGCAAATCTTCATCGGTGAAACCCATGTCGGCGGCTGCGACGACTTGCATGCGCTGGATCGGCAGAACGGGCTTGAGCCCTTGTTGCAGGCCTGAGGCACCAGGGGCGCGCAGTCGGCGCCAGCGGTGCTGAGATAATTCCACCAGGTGCCCGCTTCGGGAACGCTCTTCCCCGGCGGGTTTCATTTTTTTCTGACCCTTGAAAGCACCACCCATGGCCAACGAACAAGCCACGCCCGAAGCGACCTTCCAGATCCAGCGCGTCTACCTCAAAGAGGCCTCGCTGGAGCAGCCCAATTCGCCCGCGATCTTGCTGGAGCAGGAGCAGCCTTCGGTGGACATCCAGCTGGGTGTTGAAGCCAATCCCGTGGCCGATGGTGTGTTCGAAATCTGCGTCACGGCCACGGTGACGACCAAGATCAAAGACAAGACGGTGTTTCTGGTCGAAGCCAAGCAGGCCGGCATCTTCGAAATCCGCAATCTGCCCGAAGACCAGATGGGCCCCATCATGGGCATCGCCTGCCCGCAAATCGTCTACCCTTATCTGCGCAGCAATGTGGCCGATCTGATCCAGCGTGGCGGCTTTCCGCCGGTGCACCTGGCCGAGATCAATTTCCAGGCCATGTACGAACAGCAGCAAGCCCAAGCCGCCGCAGCAGCACCCAGCATCGTCACCCAGTAACGGGTCTCAGGACTCGCGATGAAGATTCTGGTCTTGGGGGCGGGGGCCTGGGGCACCGCCCTGGCCATCAGCGCGGCCAGCCAGTCGCCACCTCGGCACCGGGTGGTGTTGTGGGCGCGCGATCCGCAGCAGGCGCAAGAGATGCAGGCGCAGCGGGAAAACCAGCGTTATCTGCCCGGCGTGGCATGGCCTGCGGCGCTCGAAGTGTCGGCCACCGCGCTGGACGCCACCGATTCACCCCTGCTGGATGTGGATCTGGTCGTGGTCGCCACGCCCATGGCCAGCCTGCGCGCCATGTTGCAAACCCTGCAGCGGGTGTCTGTGCCTGTGGCCTGGTTGTGCAAAGGCTTTGAATCTCCGCTCGGCACCTCTGCCGGCGTGTCCAGCTCCATGGGTTTGATGGGCCACGAAATCAAGGCCCAGGTGGTTCCGGGTTTGAAAGTCGGTGTGCTCAGCGGCCCCAGTTTTGCGCTGGAAGTGGCGCGTGGCCAGCCCACCGCGCTGGTGGCGGCCAGCGACCGCGCCTGTGTGCGCGACGCGCTGGTGGCAGCGTTCCACGGTCCGAGCTTGCGTGTCTATGCCAACGACGACATCGTCGGCGTTGAAGTGGGCGGCGCTGTGAAAAACGTGTTGGCCATCGCCACCGGTCTGTGCGACGGCCTGGCGCTCGGGCTCAATGCCCGCGCGGCGCTGATCACGCGCGGCCTGGCCGAAATGAACCGCCTGGGACTCGCGCTGGGAGCGCGTGGCGAGACCTTCATGGGTTTGTCCGGTCTGGGCGATCTGGTGCTGACCGCCACCGGCGACCTCTCGCGCAACCGCCGGGTGGGGCAGTTGCTGGCCCAGGGCCTGGGTTTGCAGCAGGCGGTGGACTCGCTGGGCCATGTGGCCGAAGGCGTGTACAGCGCGCGCACCGTGGTGCAAAGGGCCGGGCACCTGGGTGTGGACATGCCGATTTCGCGCGCCGTGGTGGCCTTGCTGGACGGCAAGCTGTCGTCGCAGCAGGCGGTGGCCGCGCTCATGGGGCGGGACCCCCGGCACGAACAGATCTGACCGGCACCGCTGTTGCGGCGCGCGCTATACCTGCAGGGCGCTGCGGTGGCACAGGCCACCGGTGGGCTCAGATTTCGAAGTTGTCGATCAAACGGGTCGAGCTCAGGCGCGCAGCGCCCAGCACCACCAGTTCATCGCCCGCCTGGGGCGGCAGCAGATCGGCGCGGCGGCGCACCGTGAGGTAGTCGGGCATCCAGCCGCGTGCAGCCAGCGCGTGCATGGCGCGGTCTTCCAGGGCCGGCAGTTTTGTGGACAAGGCGTCGGCGCAAGAGAGCGCGTCTCGTGCCAGGGCGCGCAAGGCCAACGACAGTTGCACCGCTTCGGCCCTGTCGGCCTCGCTGAGGTAGCGGTTGCGCGAACTCAGGGCCAAGCCATCGGGCGCGCGCTGGGTTTCACCGGCCACGATGGTGATGGGCAGGGCGAACTGCTGGACCATGCGCCGGATCACCATTTGCTGCTGGTAGTCCTTTTTGCCGAACAGCGCGTGGCGCGGCCCCTTGGCTTCGGAGAACACGCACTGGAACAGCTTCATCACCACGGTGCACACGCCGGTGAAGAAGCCGGGGCGGAAATGCCCCTCCAGAATATCCGCCAGCTCGGCGGCGGGCTGGATCTTGAAGCCTTGCGGCACCGGATACAGCTCTTTTTCCTTGGGCGCAAACACCACGTCGCAGCCCGCCTGTTCCAGCCGGTCGCAGTCGGCCTGCAGGGTGCGCGGGTAGCTGTCGAAATCTTCGTTCGGGGCGAACTGCAGGCGGTTGACGAAGATGCTGGACACCACCACGTCGCCCAGCGGCTTGGCACTGCGCACCAGGTTCAGGTGGCCGTCGTGCAGATTGCCCATGGTGGGCACAAAAGCGGGCGCGTCAAAAGGACGCAGCACATCGCGCAGTTCTTCAATGGTGTGGACGAGTTGCATAGAGAAGGGGGAGAGGGGAGGTGAAATCTCTTGTCAAGGGCGCCGCAGAACCGGCTTCGCCGGGCTGCCAGCACCGCCCCCTGGAAGGGGGTGACGCACCGCAGGTGCGGCGCGGGGGTGGGGTCGGCTTCACCAGGCGTGCAGGCTGTCGTCGGGGAAGCTGCCGTCTTTCACGGCCGCCACGTACGCGGCCATGGCGTTGCGCACGCTGTTCTGGCCCTCCATGAAGTTGCGCACGAACTTGGGGTTCTTGCCCAGGTTGATGCCGAGCATGTCGTGCATGACCAGCACCTGGCCCGCCGTGCCTTTGCCGGCACCGATGCCAATGGTGTGGCACAACGGCAGTTGGACCGTGATTTCGGCCGACACCGTGGCCGGCACCATTTCCAGCACCAGCATGGACGCGCCCGCATCCTGCAGCTCGATCGCCTGGCGTTTGAGCAGCAGGGCGGCGCTGTCGCCGCGCCCCTGCACCCGGTAGCCGCCGAGGGCGTGCACGGTTTGCGGTGTGAGGCCCAGGTGGGCACAGACGGGAATGCCGCGCTCCACCAGAAAGCGCACGGTTTCGGTGGTCCAGCCGCCGCCTTCGAGTTTGACCATGTGGGCGCCGGCCTGCATCAGCACCGAAGCGCTGCGCAAGGCTTGTTCCTTGGACTCGTGGTAGCTGCCAAAGGGCAGGTCGCCAATCACCCAGGCCGTGGCTTGCACGCGCTGCAGGCCGCGCACCACGCTGGCGGTGTGGTATTGCATGGTCTCCAGGCTGACGCCGACGGTGCTGGAAAGCCCCTGACAGACCATGCCCAATGAGTCGCCGACGAGAATACATTCCACCCCCGCAGCGTCGGCCACGGCGGCAAAGGTCGCGTCGTAGGCGGTGAGCATGGTGATCTTCTCGCCACGCTCGCGCATTTCGGCCAGGCGCGGCAGGCTCACGGGCTTGCGCTGGGGCAGTGGCGAGGCCGATGGCAGGGTGCCGTAAGGGGTGCCCGAGGTTGGTGTTTCGTTGTTGGTCTGGCTCATGTTTGTCTACCTTCCATGGTGGCACGTGCTTGGGGGCACTATATTCGATCCCGTTATGCTAAGGCCCTATGAAACACCTCTCTGATTTCACGCCCCAGGATCTGAACGAATTGGCACGGCAGGACGTGGCGCGGGCCTTGTCCGAAGACGTGGGTTCTGGCGACCTGACCGCTGCCCTGGTGGACCGCGAACGCAGCACGACCGCGCGCATTCTGGCGCGCGAAGCCGCCGTGATTTGTGGCGTCGCCTGGGTGGAGGCCGCCGTGTATGCGCTCGACCCCCAGGCGCGCCTGATCTGGCATGTGCGCGAAGGTCAGCGTTGTGCGGCCGATCAGGTGGTGCTCGAATTGCAAGGCAAAGCGCAGGCTTTGCTGACCGCCGAACGCACGGCCTTGAATTTTCTGCAACTGCTGTCGGCCGTGGCCACCAAAACCGCCACCTATGTGGACGCCGTGGCGGGTACACGCGCGCAGATCGTGGACACGCGCAAGACCTTGCCCGGCTTGCGTCTGGCGCAAAAATACGCGGTCAAGACCGGGGGCGGTGTGAACCACCGCATAGGCCTGTACGACGCCGTGTTGATCAAGGAAAACCACATCGCCGCTGCCGGCGGTGTGGCCCAGGTGCTGGCGCGGGTACAGGCCACGGCGCCACAGGCGCGCTTTGTCGAGATCGAGGTGGAAACCCTGGAGCAACTGGAAGAGGCCCTGGCCTGTGGCGCCACCATGGTGCTGCTCGACAACATGGACATTCCTCTTTTGCAGGAGGCGGTGCGGCGCAACGCCGGACGGGCGGTGCTGGAGAGCTCGGGCGGCGTCAGCCTGCAAACGGTGCGCGCCCTGGCCGAAACCGGCGTGGACCGCATATCCATTGGCGCTTTGACCAAGGACGTCAAAGCGGTGGACTTTTCCATGCGCTTCGACGCTTTTTGATGCCGACGTGCATGGCTTGAAACAGGAAATCCCCATGAACCCGAACAGCGACAGCCCCGTGATCGACGTGGAATACGAACAACCCGCCTGCCCGACGCAGCACGCCTGGGCGCGCGTGCCGGTGGAGCCGGGACCGGTGCAGCGCGCGGCGCTCAAGGACCGCATCCGCCAACTCTTGAAAGAACGCAACGCGGTCATGGTCTCGCACTACTACGTGCACCCGGACTTGCAAGACCTGGCGGTGGAGACCGGTGGCATCGTCAGCGACTCGCTGGAGATGGCGCGCTTTGGGCGCGACCACCCGGCCACCACCCTGGTGGTGTCGGGCGTGCGCTTCATGGGCGAAACCGCCAAGATTCTGAGCCCGGAGAAGACCGTGCTCATGCCCGATCTGGATGCCAACTGTTCGCTCGATCTGGGTTGCCCCATCGACCAGTTCAGTGCCTTTTGCGACGCCCACCCCGACCGCACCGTGGTGGTGTACGCCAACACCAGTGCGGCGGTCAAGGCGCGTTCGGACTGGCTGGTCACCAGCAGCTGTGCGCTCGACATCGTGACCGCTTTGAAGGACAAGGGACACAAGATACTGTGGGCGCCCGACAAGCACCTGGGCACCTACATCCAGCGCGAAACCGGCGCCGACATGGTGATGTGGACCGGCTCCTGCATCGTGCACGACGAGTTCAAGGCCTTCGAGCTGGAAGCGCTGAAGAAGGAGCACCCCCGCGCCAAAGTGCTGGTGCATCCCGAGAGCCCGACCGACGTGATCGCGCTGGCCGATGCGGTGGGTTCCACCTCGGCCATTCTCAAGGCCGCGCGGGAGCTTGATGCACCTGAGTTCATCGTCGCCACGGACAGCGGCATGATGCACATGCTGCGCCAACAAAACCCCGGCAAGGTCTTTTTAGAGGCACCCACCTCCGGCAACAGCGCCACCTGCAAGAGCTGCGCGCACTGTCCCTGGATGGCCATGAACGGCCTGGCCGGTGTGGCGCAGGTGCTGGAAAAAGGTCTGAACGCCATCGATGTGGATGCGGCGCTGATCGAACGTGCCCGCTTGCCCATCGACCGCATGCTGGCTTTCACCGCCGCGCAGCGCGGGGGTCAGAACGCGGGCGCATTGGTGCCCAACATCGGGGCGGCGTAGGGGGTCCATCCCCGCCGCGCTTCGCGCGCCCCCCTCCTGAGGAGGGGCGACGCCTGCGGCCTGGCAAAGGCAGTTCCGCGGCATCCTTGACCTGGCGCCGCTTCTTGCCGCGGTTGTCGGGATCAACGCGCTGGCGGCACCAGAATCGTAGGCTTGGCGTCGGGCAACAGATCGGGATAGTTGCGGCTGAAGTGCAGGCCGCGGCTTTCGTGCCGCATCATGGCCGACATCACGATCAGGTCGGCCACTTGCACCAGGTTGCGCAGCTCCAGCAGATCGCGCGTGACGTGGAACTGCGAATAGAACTCGTGGATCTCCCCCTGCAACAAGGCGATGCGGTGGGCCGCGCGCTCCAGGCGTTTGTTGGTGCGCACGATGCCCACGTAGTCCCACATGAAGCGGCGCAACTCGTCCCAGTTGTGCGAGATCACCACGCGCTCGTCGGCATCGGTCACGCGACTGTCGTCCCACAGCGGGATGTCTTGCGCTTCGCCCGATTGCGCGGCCTGGATGGCACTGACCGCGGCCTGGGCAAAGACCATGCATTCCACCAGCGAGTTGCTGGCGAGCCGGTTCGCGCCGTGCAGACCGGTGCAGGTGGTTTCGCCCACGGCGTAGAGGCCGGGAATGTCGCTGCGGCCCGACAGGTCGGTCACCACGCCGCCGCAGGTGTAGTGCGCGGCCGGTACCACCGGAATGGCTTCGCGGGTGATGTCGATGCCGAGTTCGGCGCAGCGCGCCAGGATGTTGGGAAAGTGTTCTTGCAGGAAGGCGGGGCTTTCGTGCGAGATGTCGAGGTAGACGCAGTCCAGGCCGTGTTTCTTCATCTCGAAGTCGATCGCGCGGGCCACCACGTCGCGCGGCGCGAGTTCGGCGCGCGGGTCGTGGTCCGGCATGAAGCGGTGACCGCCCAGCGACGCCGGCAACTTGAGCAAACCGCCCTCGCCACGGACCGCTTCGGTGATCAGATAGCTTTTGGCGTGCGGGTGGTATAGGCAGGTGGGGTGGAACTGGATGAATTCCATGTTGGCGATGCGCGCGCCGGCACGGTACGCCATGGCCACCCCGTCGCCGGTGGCGACGTCGGGATTGGAGGTATAGAGGTAGACCTTGCCGGCGCCACCGGTGGCCAGGATGGTGTGCGGTGCGGTGAAGGTGACCACCTGGTCGCTGGCTTCGTCCAGCACATAGGCGCCGTGGCAGCGCTGTGCCGACTTGGACTTGGCCTTGCGGTCGG
>NZ_JBFJMY010000080.1:0-13430 GCF_041633695.1 Hydrogenophaga sp. | reverse complement strand
GGCTTTGCCACCTACGGCAATGCCGGCTTTCTGCGTGAGCAGGTGTGCAAATACATGTGTCCTTATGCGCGCTTTCAAAGCGCCATGTTTGACAAGGACACTATGGTCGTCACCTACGACGAGCGGCGCGGAGAACCACGCGGTGCGCGTTCAAAAAAGGCCGATCCCGTCGCTTTGGGGCTGGGCGCCTGTGTCGATTGCACACTGTGCGTACAGGTCTGTCCCACCGGTATCGACATCCGCAAAGGCTTGCAGTACGAGTGCATCGGTTGCGGCGCCTGCATCGACGTGTGCGACGTTGTGATGGACAAGGTGGGCTACCCGCGTGGGCTCATCAAGTACTCGACCGAGAACGGCGTGGCCAACCAGTGGAGCAAGGCCCAGATGATCCGCCGGGGCCTGCGCCCGCGGGTGTTGATTTACAGCGGGATTCTTTTGCTCATCACCCTGGCGGTGGGCGTCAGTCTGTTTTTGCGCACGCCGCTGCGGGTCGACGTGATCCGCGATCGCGGTGCACTGGCACGCATGGTGGAACAAGGCCGAATTGAAAACGTCTTTCGTTTGCAGGTCATGAACGCCACCGAATCACCGCAGCGCTACGTGATCGAGGTGAGCGGCCTGCCCGGCATCGTCATCGCGTCGGACGCGCAGATCGAGGTCTTGCCCACCGAGGTGCGCTCAGCGGTACTGCGAGTGCAAGTGCCACCCGATGCCGCAGCCCCGGGTTCGCACGCCATCCACTTCGTCATCCAATCGACCGGTGACGACGTGGCCCAGGTGACGGAGAAGGCCGCGTTCTTGGTGCCGCGATGAAGCCGCGCCACCACCTCCACCCAACCCATCAACCCCGAAGGTGAACCGATCATGACCGCTCCTGCCTTGCCCCCACAGGCCCCGGTGCCTCCCATTGCCTGGTGGCGCGTTCCCCACATGTACCTGGTGGTGGGTGGCCCGCTGCTGGTGGTGGTGGCCAGCATCATCACGGCCTACATCGCGGTGCGTTACGCCGATCCGGTGCTGGACAAAAGCGGCTACGAGCAGACCGAGCAGGCCGCCCGGCAGCTGCAAGGGCAGGCCCAGATCGACGCCCTCGTCAAGCTGCAACCGGCGCACCAGGCACGCAACCACGCGGCTGCGCCGGTAACACCTGCGGTGGAGAAGTGAGACCGCACCGGTTGCAGACCAAGAGGAGACCAACCCCATGCTCAACCAACGCTTGATGTGGATCGCCTGGCCGGCCTTTTTGGTCGCGGCGGTTTTGGAAATGATCGTGTTTGCGATGGTGGATCCGGGCGACCTGCACTGGTTCGGCTCGCCCCTGGATCTTTCGCGCCAGACCGTTTACACCCTCGCGTTTTTTGTGTTCTGGGGCGTGACCATGGCCTCCAGCGCACTGACGACCTTGCTCGCCATGTCGCCTTACGAAGTCAACCGATGCCCATTTCCGGTGGCGCAGCGACCGGACGATTGCAGCAAAGGCGGCTCGTGCAACTGAGCGAGAGCGGACCAACAGATCCCGCCATGACACGGCTTTCGCAAACAGATTGAACGCCGCCGCTGTGCAACGGGGCTGTAGAAGCGTCTAAGCGCAGGACGGCGGGTTCACGATGCTCCGCAGCGCTTCGGTGTTTTTGATGTGCACATAGCGCTGCTTCACATCCACAATGCCATCGTCCACAAACTTGGAGAAGGTGCGGCTCACGGTTTCCAGCTTCATGCCCAGGTAGCTGCCGATTTCTTCGCGCGTCATGCGCAGCACGAGTTCGGACTGTGAGAAGCCGCGTGCGTGCAAGCGCTGTACCAGGTTCAGCAAGAAGGCGGCCAGGCGCTCTTCGGCCCGCATGCTGCCCAGCAGCAGCATCACGCTATGGTCGCGCACGATTTCGCGGCTCATGATCTTGTGCACATGGTGCTGCAGCGTGGTGAATTCGCGCGACAGCTCTTCCACCTGGTCGAACGGCATGATGCAGACCTCGGCGTCCTCCAGTGCGATGGCGTCGCAGGAATGCACGTCGTTCACGATGCCATCCAGGCCAATGATCTCGCCCGTCATCTGAAAGCCGGTCACCTGGTCGCGACCATCTGCCGTGGTCACGCAGGTCTTGAAAAATCCCGAGCGCACGGCAAACAACGAATGGAATTTGTCACCGGTGTTGAAGAGCGCCGAGCCGCGTTTGACGCGGCGGCGGGTGGTGATCACGTTGTCGAGCTTGCCCATCTCCTCCGCGTTCAAGCCCATGGGCAAACACAGCTCGCGCAGATTGCAGCTGGAGCATGCGACTTTGATGCTTTGTGCGTCCATCGGTATCACCTCTTTTGAATGTGTTCCAGCTTAACGCATCGCGCCTGCGTCAAAGGGGAAAAGTACCTTTTGGTCCCCGTTCGCCCGATGAGCAGCACGGGTATGTCTGCTGCACTTGATCCAAATCAAATGCGGGTGGCGCGCCGGGGTGCAAAGTGGACAGCCCAAATTGGAGAACCGTCAGTGAGCCACGCCCTTCCCGACGAATTGCTGAAGCGATTCGATATTTCCGGTCCCCGATACACCTCGTACCCGACGGCCGACCGTTTCGTCGAGGCGTTCACCGACCAAGACTACATCCAGGCACTGGAGCAGCGCCGAGCAGGCTCGATGGCGCTGCCGTTGTCGCTGTATGTGCATATCCCGTTCTGCGAATCGGTTTGTTACTACTGCGCCTGCAACAAGGTGATCACCAAGCACCACGAACGCGCGGCCGAATACCTGCGCTACCTCTCTCGCGAGGTCGAACTGCAAGTGGCGCATTTCGGCCAAAACCACCGCGTGTCCCAGCTCCACCTGGGTGGCGGCACGCCCACCTTTTTGAGCGACGAGGAATTGGGCGATCTGATGGACATGATCCGGCGCCATTTTTCGCTGGTGCCGGGCGGCGAATATTCGATCGAGGTCGATCCGCGCACCGTGACCGAGCAGCGCTTGCAGACCCTGGCCCATCTGGGCTTCAACCGCTTGAGCTTTGGCGTGCAGGACTTTGATCCGGCGGTGCAAAAAGCGGTGCACCGCGTGCAGCCGGCCGAGCAAGTCTTTGCCTTGGTGGCTGCGGCACGCAAGATCGGTTTCGAGTCGATCAACGTGGACCTGATCTACGGCCTGCCGCTGCAGACGCCCGAATCGTTCGCCCGCACACTGACCCAGGTAAACGAACTGCGCCCGGACCGTATTGCGCTCTACGCCTACGCCCATTTGCCGGGGCGCTTCAAGCCGCAGCGGCGCATCGTTTCGGCCGAACTTCCGAGCGGCAACGACAAGCTGGCCATGCTGTCGGCTTCGCTGGACGCGTTCATCGATGCCGGCTATGTGTACATCGGCATGGACCACTTCGCCCTGCCGTCCGACGCCTTGGCGGTGGCCAAGCGCCAAGGTCGCTTGCACCGCAACTTTCAGGGCTACAGCACCCAGGCCGACTGCGACCTGATCGCGCTGGGTGTGTCCGCCATCGGCCGCATCGGTGCCACCTACAGCCAGAACGCCAAGACACTGGACGAGTACTACGACGCCTTGAACCAGGGCCGCCTGCCCGTGGTGCGCGGGCTGGCACTCACACGCGACGATCTGCTGCGCCGCGCGGTGATCATGGCCATCATGTGCCAAGGCGAGCTGCAGTACGAGTCCTTCGAGCTGGCCCACCTGATCCGGTTCAAACCCTATTTCGCGCGTGAACTCGAAATCCTCGAAGACTTGGCCGAACAGGGCTTGCTGAGCATGAACGAGACCGGCCTGAAGGTCACCGCCAGCGGCTGGTTTTTGGTGCGGGCGATTGCCATGGTGTTCGACAAACACCTGCAACAAGACCGCGATCGCGCCCGCTTCTCCAAGATCATCTGAGTGGGGCCCAGCGTGCTTGCTCAGCTCCGTCCATAGCGTTGCCGCATGCAGACATCCATGGCGCTCACCGCCTTGTTCATGGGCCTGGCTGGGGGGCCGCATTGTGTGGCCATGTGCGGCGCTGCATGCGCGGGTATCAGCCGGGCGGCGGGCGCACGCAGCACCCAAGCCTTGTGGACATTTCAGGCCAGCCGCATGCTGGGCTATGCACTGTTTGGCGCCTTCGCAGCCGGTTCGGTGCAGGGCCTGGCCTGGCTGGGTACCAACACCGCTGCCATACGCCCGGTGTGGACCATGTTCCACCTGGCGGCCTTGTTGATGGGCGCGGTGCTGGTCTGGCAGGCGCGCCAGCCCGCGTGGATCGACGCTCTGGGCCAAACGATCTGGCGCAAAGCCCGGCCCATGCTCACCCGCATGGGGCAGCGCGCACCCGTGGTGCTGGGTGTGGCCTGGGCGCTCATGCCGTGCGGGCTGCTGTATTCCGCCTTGTTGGTGGCCTCGCTCACCGCCAATGCCTGGGAGGGCGGGGCCGTCATGGCGCTGTTTTCGCTCGGCACCTCACTGTCCCTGACCGCCGGTCCCTGGCTGTTGTTGAAGCTCAGGGCAGGGCGGTCGGGCGCCTGGGGTATTCGCATGGCCGGGCTGGCTTTGGTGGTCACCTCTGGCTGGGCGCTCTGGATGGGGCTGTCCCAGCCCACGGGCTTGTGGTGTTTGTGAAAACCGGATCTACAGCGGCAGATCCGGTGGGCGGACTTTGCGGCCCGGCAAGGTGGCGAGAACCAGGCCCAGCAGCGCGATACCAAAGGCCACCATCTGCATGGGCGTGAGCCGTTCACCCATGAAGACCACACCGATCGCGGCGGCGCTCACCGGCAGCATCACAGTGAACACCCCGGCGCGGGAAGCGGGCACCGTTTTCAGACCGGTCATCCACAGCCAGACCGTCCACACGCTGGCCGCCAGGCCATAGAACACCAGCAGGGTCCATATGCCCGGGCCGACGGCCGCAAAGTCGAAGTGCCAGGCGGCCCAAAGCCCCATCGGCGTGACCAGGGCGAATCCCCAGAGGTTGATGATGGCCGAGATGCGCTTTGGGCCGAGCCCATCGGTCAGGCGCTTGCCGATCACCACGTAAGAAGCCTCGCAGACCACGGCCGCGAACACCAGCAGATTGCCCCAGAACGCCTGGGTCAACCCCAAAGGGCCATCGGGCGTTGGTGCAGCCGCGTGGCTACCGGGATCGACCTTCTGCAGGGAGAACAAGCCAATGCCGACAGCGGCGCAGGCAATGCCAGCGGCGGTACGTCGATCGATGCGCTCGCGCAGAAACCAGCGGCTCAGCAGCGCCACCATGGCTGGAATGGACGACATGACCACACCGGCCGCGACCGCAGTGGTCAGGCTCACGCCGAACAACATGCAGATCGAGAACAGGAAATTGCCCAGAAACGACTCCAGGAACAGCAGGCGCCGGGTGTGGGGGCTGAGCACGGGCTCGTTGGCGGGCTTTTTGAGCCAGCGCGCCATGGCCAGGCCGCCAATGCCAAACCGCAGCCAGGCCAGCAGAAACACCGGGAAGACCAGCACCAGCGGCTTGGACAAAGCCACATAGCTGCCGACCAGGGACATGCTCAAAGCCAGGCAGGCGTGGGCCCACAAACGGTGGGCTGGGGTTTCGGGGCGTTCTTTCAGATCCATATGGGGCCGCATCATGCCCGATGCACGCACTGGGTGCCGCCCGATGCGGCCGTGGCGTGGCGGTCGCCAGGGATGCGTGGCGCCGCTGTCACTGGGCTTTCACGATAAGAGAATAAATTTTCTCATTATGAAAATGCACAATGCTGCAGCGCAAAAATATTTCTCAATATGAGAACTTCAATACCATATTGAGAAATATGTTCTGAATATCTTTGAAAAATAACGAAATTATTTTTGTCTTATATAAGACACAAGAGCTTCACAAGGTCTTATATAAGACTTACAGTAGATCCATCGGCATCGCAATTGCATGCACTGCGTGGTCCGACCCCTTCCACCCACCTCATGGAGAGTTTTAAATGCCCCAATCCCTCACCGAACAACTGAGCCGCCAGCAACAGATCGAAGCCCTGGAAAAAGACTGGGCCACCAACCCCCGCTGGAAAGGTGTCAAGCGCGGCTACAGCGCCGCCGACGTGGTGCGTCTGCGCGGCAGCATGAACATCGAGCACACGCTGGCCAAGCGCGGCGCTGAAAAGCTCTGGGACAAGATCAACGGCAGCTCCAAGAAGGGCTATGTGAATGCCTTCGGTGCGATCTCCGCTGGCCAGGCCATGCAGCAAGCCAAGGCCGGCCTGGAAGCCGTGTACCTGTCGGGCTGGCAAGTGGCCGCCGACGGCAACACGTCCGAAACCATGTACCCCGACCAGTCGCTGTACGCCTACGACTCGGTGCCCACCATGGTGCGTCGCATCAACAACACCTTCAAGCGCGCCGATGAAATCCAGTGGGGCCGTGGCGTTGAGCCGGGTTCCAAAGAGTTCATCGACTACTTCCTGCCCATCGTGGCCGATGCAGAAGCCGGTTTTGGCGGCGTGCTCAACGCTTTCGAGCTGATGAAGAACATGATCACGGCCGGCGCGGCTGGCGTGCACTTCGAAGACCAACTGGCCGCCGTGAAAAAATGCGGCCACATGGGTGGCAAGGTTCTGGTGCCCACGCGTGAAGCCTGCGAGAAGCTGATTTCTGCGCGTTTCGCCGCCGACGTCATGGGTGTGTCCACCATCGTGCTGGCCCGTACCGATGCGGAAGCCGCCAACCTGATCACCAGCAACCACGACGCCAACGACCAGCCTTTCCTGACCGGCGAGCGCACGCCTGAAGGCTTCTACCGCGTCAAGAACGGTCTGGAGCAGTCGATCAGCCGTGGCGTTGCCTATGCACCCTATGCCGATCTGGTGTGGTGTGAAACCGGCGTTCCAGACATTGGCTTTGCCCGCGAATTTGCGCAGGCCGTGCACGCCGCTTGCCCAGGCAAGCTGCTCAGCTACAACTGCTCGCCTTCGTTCAACTGGAAGAAGAACCTCAACGACAAGCAGATCGCTTCTTTCCAGGAAGACCTGTCTGCGCTGGGCTACAAGTTCCAGTTCATCACGCTGGCCGGTATCCACATCAACTGGTTCAACACCTTCAAATTTGCGCACGCCTACGCCCAGGGCGAAGGCATGAAGCACTACACCGAAATGGTGCAAGAGCCGGAATTCGCCGCACGCGAGCAGGGCTACACCTTCGTGTCGCACCAGCAAGAAGTGGGTGCGGGTTATTTCGACGACGTGACCACCGTGATCCAGGGCGGCTCTTCCAGCGTCAAGGCGCTGACCGGTTCGACCGAAGAAGAGCAGTTCCACTGATCTGAATCCCCAAGGGCCCGCCGAGGCCGAGGAGACATAGAGCCCGCGCCCGATTCAGGTGCGGGCTTTTTTTGTGGGAAAATCAGGCCACTTTTCGACAGCACAGAAAGAGCGAGAAAGGCAATCTGGTTATGACACCGCGAACTACGGAGTGGATCACTCTGGCCTCTTAAGGCCTGCAGTTCGCGCCTGCCCGATTTCTTTTCTTCATCCACTCAGCGCGGCCCATGCCGCGCTTTTTTGTTTTCCGGATCTACCCCATGTTGAACATCACGCTCCCCGACGGCTCCCAACGCGAATTTCCTGGCCCGGTCACCGTGGCCGAAGTCGCCGCATCCATCGGTGCCGGTCTGGCCAAGGCCGCGCTGGCCGGCAAGATTGGCGACAAGGTGGTGGACACCAGCTTCCAGATCACCGCCGACAGCCCGCTGTCCATCGTCACGGCGAAAGACGCCGACGGCCTGGAGGTGATCCGGCACTCCACCGCCCACTTGCTGGCGTATGCGGTCAAAGAATTGTTTCCCGATGCGCAAGTGACCATTGGCCCGGTGATCGAGCACGGCTTCTTTTACGACTTCTCTTACAAGCGCCCGTTCACGCCCGAAGATTTGGCGGCTATTGAAAAGCGCATGGGCGAACTGGCGGCCAAGGACGAGCCGGTGACGCGCCGGGTATTGCCGCGCGACGAGGCGGTCGCCTATTTCAAAGGCATGGGGGAGCACTACAAGGCCGAAATCATCGCCAGCATCCCGAGCAACGAAGACGTGAGCCTGTACCGCGAGGGTGCGTTTGAAGATCTGTGTCGTGGCCCACACGTGCCCAGCACGGGCAAGCTCAAACACTTCAAGCTCATGAAGGTGGCCGGTGCTTACTGGCGCGGGGACCACCGCAACGAGATGCTGCAGCGCATCTACGGCACGGCATGGGCCACCAAAGACGAGCTCCAGCAACATCTGACGATGCTGGAAGAAGCGGAAAAGCGCGACCACCGCAAGCTGGGGCGCGAGTTGGATCTGTTCCATATCGACGAACATTCGCCCGGCACCGTGTTCTGGCACCCCAAGGGCTGGTCCATCTGGCAAGAGGTGGAGCAGTACATGCGCCGCGTGTACCGCGACAACGGCTACCAGGAGGTCAAAGGCCCCCAGATCCTGGACCAGGGTCTGTGGGAGAAAACCGGCCATTGGGACAAGTACCGCGAAAACATGTTCGTGACCGAGTCGGAAAAGCGCGACTACGCGCTCAAGCCGATGAACTGCCCCGGGCACATCATCATCTTCAAGCAAGGCATCAAGAGCTACCGCGACCTGCCGCTGCGCTTTGGCGAGTTCGGGCAATGCCACCGCAACGAACCGTCGGGCGGTCTGCACGGCATCATGCGCGTGCGCGCCTTCACCCAGGACGACGGGCATATCTTCTGCACCGAAGACCAGATCCAGTCCGAGGTGGTGGCTTTCACGACCTTGCTGCAGAAGGTGTACCGGGACTTTGGCTTCACCGACATCATTTACAAGCTGTCGACGCGCCCGGAGAAGCGCATCGGTTCGGAGGAAAGTTGGGACAGGGCCGAGGCGGCTTTGGCCGAGGGCCTCAAGGCTTCAGGTTGTGATTTTGAATACCTGCCGGGCGAGGGCGCGTTTTATGGGCCCAAGATCGAATACGTCCTGAAAGACGCTATCGGCCGCCCGTGGCAGTGCGGCACCATCCAGGTGGATCCGAACATGCCCGAGCGCCTGGATGCCGAGTACGTGGGCGAGGACGGCGCTCGCCACCGGCCCATCATGTTGCACCGCGCCATCGTCGGCAGCCTGGAGCGGTTTATCGGGATTTTGATCGAACAGCACGCCGGAGCCTTGCCCACTTGGCTGGCGCCGGTGCAGGTGGCGGTGCTCAATATCACCGATGCGCAGGCCGATTACTGTCGCGAAATCGCTAAAACGCTGCAAAATCAAGGGCTTAGGGTCGAGACAGACCTGCGCAACGAGAAAATCACGTATAAAATAAGGGAGCACGCGTTGCAAAAGCCCCCTTTCATCCTTGTCGTGGGCGACAAAGAGAAGGCGGCTGGCGCCGTGGCTGTGCGGGCCCGGGGTAACAAAGACCTCGGCGTCATGTCGCTGGAAGCCTTTTCCAAACTCATCGCGGCAGACGTTTCATCCAAAGTTTGATTTCAAACCGCCGGTGGATACCTTTACCGCTGCCGCGCCCTTCGTGTTTGCGCTAAATGTCATGCCGTCCGCATGGGCGGCGTGGTTCACTGTTTGAATTGCCCACGTTAAGGAACACACCATAGCTACCAATTTCCGCGATCGCCGCCACCGTGAAGAGCGCGCACACCGACTGAACCGAGAAATCATGGCCCCTGAGGTTCGCCTCAACGGTCCAGAAAACGAACCGCTGGGCATTGTCAGTCTGCAAGACGCATTGCGCATGGCCGGAGAGCTGGATGTCGACCTGGTCGAAATCGCAGCGACCGCTGTGCCGCCTGTCTGCCGCCTGATGGATTACGGCAAGTTCAAGTACCAGGAACAGAAGCGCGCTGCTGAGGCCAAGGCCAAGCAGACGGTGATCGAGATCAAGGAAATCAAGTTCCGCCCGGGCACCGACGACGGTGACTACAACATCAAGATGCGCAATATTCGGCGCTTTCTTGACGATGGCGACAAATGCAAGATCACGCTGCGCTTTCGGGGGCGCGAGATCACGCACCAGGAATTGGGGCTGGCCCTGCTCAACCGCATCCGCGACGAGCTGGCCGATTCCATCATCGTGGAGCAGTTTCCCAAGCTGGAAGGGCGCCAGATGATCATGATGATCGCGCCCGGTCGCAAGAAGCCCAGCGGGGGCGGGGGAAGTCCAAAAGCCGCAGCCGATCAGGCTGTGCAATCGGCGAGCTGAAGGCTGCCGACGAGAAGACCAGGATTGGACGGGCAGGGTAGTCTCCTGCCGGTCCGAGACACCGGGTGCAAGCCGGGTGTCGAAAAGAAGCGTCGAAAGGCGCTTCTTCAAAAGTGGCTCGGGGCCAACAAGTCCGCGGAAGGTTCGCGGCGCCTCACGAGCACAATGAAAAAAGGAGCATTCACATGCCCAAAATGAAGACCAAGAGCAGCGCGAAGAAGCGATTTCGCGTTCGTCCCGGTGGCACCGTCAAGCGCGGTCAAGCCTTCAAACGTCACATCCTGACCAAGAAGACCACCAAGAACAAGCGCCACCTGCGCGGTTCAGTGACTGTTCATGAGACCAATATGGGTCACATGGCGCAGATGCTGCCCGGCATGGGCATTTGATCAACGACGAACAAGGAGTAATTTATGCCTCGCGTCAAACGTGGTGTCACGGCTCGCGCCCGACACAAAAAAGTACTGGCTCTGGCCAAAGGTTTCCGCGGCCGCCGCGGTAACGTCTTCCGCATCGCCAAACAGGCGGTGATGAAGGCTGGGCAGTACGCATACCGCGACCGCCGCACCAAGAAACGTGTGTTCCGCCAGTTGTGGATCGCCCGTATCAATGCTGGTGCACGCGCTTGTGGTCTGACCTACAGCCAGTTTGCTAATGGCCTGAAAAAGGCTTCGATCGAGATCGACCGCAAGGTCCTGGCCGATCTGGCCGTCAACGACCCGGCTGCCTTTGGCAGCATCGTGGAGCAAGTCAAAGCCAAGCTGGCCGCTTGATTCCCGACGGAATGGGGGCTCTTTCGGGAGCCATCATTTCCGGAGTCGCTCAAAGGGGTTGAAGCTTGGGGAGTATCCCCGCCGGCTTCAACCCTTTTTTTGTTTTTGCCCACCGCTATCCGCAGACACACATGAACGAGTTGGACGCACTGGTTGCCAGCGCCCGCGACAGTTTTTCGCAGGCCGCCACCCCCGCCGATCTGGAAAATGCCAAGGCGCAGTTTCTGGGCAAATCGGGCCGTATCACCGAACAGATGAAAGGGCTGGCTGCTCTGCCGGTGGAAGAAAAGAAGAGCCGTGGCGCAGCCATCAACCAGGCCAAACAAGCCATTGAATCCGCTCTGACCGAACGCCGCCAGGCCTTGGCCGACGCCGAACTGGACATCCAGCTCAAGACCGAAGCCCTGGATGTGACCTTGCCAGGCCGCCAGCGCGGGCTGGGTGGTTTGCACCCGGTGAGTCTCACGCAAGAGCGCATCGAGGCGATTTTTGGTTCCATGGGGTTTGACGTGGCCGAAGGTCCCGAGATCGAATCCGACTGGTTCAGCTTCACATCGCTGAACAGCCCGCCGAACCATCCTGCGCGGTCCATGCAGGACACTTTTTACATCGATGGCAAAGGGACTGACGGCATTTCGCTCAATCTGCGCCCGCATACCAGCCCCATGCAAGTGCGCTACGTGCATGCACATGTGCGTCGACATGGCGGTGGTTTTGACCCGCGTTCAGGCGAGCTGTTCAACGGGCCTTTGCCCGAAATCCGCGTCATCGCGCCGGGTCGCACCTACCGCGTCGACAGCGACGCCACGCACTCGCCCATGTTCCACCAATGCGAAGGCCTGTGGATCGGCGAGAACGTCAGTTTCAAAGATCTGAAATACGTTTTCACGGACTTTTGCCGCACCTTCTTTGAGAGCGATGACCTGGTGCTGCGCTTTCGCCCCAGTTTTTTCCCGTTCACGGAGCCCAGCGCCGAGATCGATATCCAGTTCCAGAGTGGGCCCTTGGCGGGTCGCTGGCTGGAGGTGGCTGGTTCGGGCCAAGTGCATCCCAATGTGGTGCGCAACATGGGGCTGGATCCCGAACGCTTCATTGGCTTTGCCTTCGGCATGGGCATGGACCGGTTCACGATGCTGCGGTATGGCGTGAACGATCTGCGTCTGTTCTTTGACGGCGATGTCCGCTTTCTGTCGCAGTTCAAGTGATGCCTGCGGCGCTGCGCGCACGTTCCCCTATGGGGCCGCGCCCAAATGGCGGCGCGGGTGCAGCGGCGTTCTGGATTGAGGGCACGGGAGTGCCTACGGCGTAATTTTTTGAGACGATTCCATGCAGTTTCCTGAATCCTGGTTGCGCAGCTTCTGCAACCCACCTATCTCCAGCCAGCAACTGGCCGACACCTTGACCATGGCCGGCCTGGAAGTGGAAGAGTTGACGCCGGTGGCGCCGCCCTTCACCGGCATTGTCGTGGGGCAAATCCTGTCGGCCGAGCAACACCCCAACGCGGATCGTCTGCGTGTGTGCCAGGTGGACGTGGGGCAGAGCGCTCCGCTGAACATCGTCTGTGGCGCGCCGAACGCGCGCGTGGGCATCAAGGTGCCTTGCGCAACCGTGGGCGCCGAGTTGCCACCGGGCGAAGACGGCAAGCCATTCAAGATCAAGCTGGGCAAGCTGCGCGGCGTGGAAAGCCAGGGCATGTTGTGCTCGGCCAAAGAGCTTCAGACGTCGGAGGAGAGCGGCGGTTTGCTGGAGTTGGCCGACGACGCCGTGGTCGGGCGCGATATCCGCGAGCAACTGGCGCTGGACGACATGCTGTTCACCCTCAAGCTCACGCCCAATCTCGCGCACGCCCTGAGCGTGTACGGTGTGGCGCGCGAGGTTGCCGCCTTGACCGGATCACCGCTGCTGGAGCCTGAATTTCCAGCAGCGCCAGTGGCCTTGCAGGCGTCTCTGCCTGTGCAGGTGCTTGCGCCCGATTTGTGTGGACGCTTCAGCGGCCGCGTGGTGCGTGGCGTCAACACCCAGGTCGCGACACCCGCGTGGATGGTGGAGCGCCTCGCCCGTTGTGGGCAGCGCAGCGTTTCACCGCTGGTTGATATTTCGAACTACGTGATGTTCGAGCTCGGCCGCCCGTCGCACATTTTTGATCTCGACAAGATCCACGGTGGCTTGCAGGTGCGCTGGGGCAAAGCCGGGGAACAACTCAAGTTGCTGAACGGCAATACCGTTGTGCTGGACGATCAGGTGGGCGTGATCGCCGACGACCAGGCGGTGGAATCCCTGGCCGGCATCATGGGGGGCGATGCCACGGCGGTGTCGGACGAAACACAAAACATCTTCATCGAAGCGGCGTTCTGGTGGCCCAAGGCCATCGCCGGCCGCTCGCGCCGTTTCAATTTTTCTACCGATGCGGGCCACCGCTTCGAGCGCGGGGTAGATCCCTCCACCACGGTCGAACACGTCGAACGCATCACGCAGCTGGTGCTGGATATCTGCGGTGGCCAAGCC